>CAOKHR010000014.1 GCA_948468325.1 uncultured Lachnospiraceae bacterium
CCAGGCGTTTTCTGCCGCCTGACGGTACATGCCGCCGCACAGGAAGAAGACAGCTGGTTTCTCAATGATATAAACGCACAAAGCGGCTGGACGTCCCTTGCAGAGAGCCAGTCTGATTTTTCATCTCCCGTTATTGTTGCCGTAATTGACACAGGCTGTGATTACAGCCATCCCCTGTTTGCAAATTCCCTCTGGATTAATTCTGCCGAACAAAACGGCATTCCCGGTGTGGATGATGACGGCAATGGCTATATAGATGACATCTACGGCATTGACACCTGTAACCAGGGCAGTGATCCAATGGATGATTCCGTAAGCACAATTAAAGGACACGGTACTCATGTCGCAGGCTGTATATTACAAACCGCAGGCGTTACGGAAACCGCAAACCCGTTTCAAATACGGCTCATGCCCATCAAAGCAGGCGATGCTTACGGCAATTTTCATGCCAGAGACGTAGCAGAAGCCATTCGTTATGCCGCAGACAACGGCGCATCTGTAATCAATCTGTCCATAAGCTCTCTGACAAATCCTCCGGTATTGCAGGAAGCATTGGAATATGCGTCCCGGTCAGCAGTCATTGTAGCTTCCGCCGGCAATCAGGGTGTCCCCACTTCGGACTCTAAGTATACAAGCTGCGGCAATTATTACCCTGCGGCCTGTCCCTATGTGGCAGGAGTCATGTCTTACGGCAAAAACCGCCGATTATCCAATTTTTCTAACTGGGACTTTTCTGCGGGCTATGGTCCGGAATATGAGATTGCCGCTCCCGGCGAAGAAATTCTTTCCTGTACCTACAACGGCTTAAAAAAAACAATGAGCGGAACTTCCATGGCCGCCGGAATTGTCTCTGGCTGTGCCGCGCTGCTTGCCGCAAAATATGCTCCTTTGCAGCTATACGATGCAAAAGACCTGACTGCCCACTTAATGTCCGCCGGAGAAAACGAGATTGCTTATACGGATTTATATGGAAAAAATCATTCTTTCCGTCGCATCGACCTGCAAAAACTGCTTTCCGAACCGCCTGCGCCAAATCTTGCCTTAGAAAACTATTCTGTTATAAAAAACTCTTCTGATCCTGATACTTATGAGCTGAATTATACGATTTCCAACAAAGGCTGTTCTGCACGAAATATTAGCGTTGGCATTTCCGCCGATTCACCGGAAGTTATCTTAGATACTGTCTCAAATCCGGCAGATACCCTCTCTGCCCTTTCTGACACTGCCGGAAGTTTTCGTATTTCTCTGCCGGATGGCAGCCAGACTGCCTCGATACAGATTACGCTCCAAATCTCTTGTGAAAACGGCGCAGATGTTTCCGACACCAAACGATTTTCCTGTGAAAAAACACTTTCCATAACGACAGAAAACCCTCCATCCTGTTCAGAAACTGAAATTCCGCTGCAGGGCATTACCGTTTCTGCCTCTCCACAGCTTGTTATGCAGGCAGGAACCTCATTACATCTTACCGTTTCCTATCTTCCCCAAAACACCACAGATGATAAGAACCTGACATTTTTAAGCAGCCAGCCTTTGATTGCAGATGTTGACGAAAACGGTGTCATTTGGGCGAAACAAAACGGTACTGCAAAAATTACGGTTATTTCATCGAAACAGCATACCAGACAGATTACGGTCATTGTTTACGATAAAACGAACCTTACGCCAGACATTCCGGATGAATCAGACTCGCTTCTCACTGTCCCGGAAAAACCTGCCGTAGAAGAACAACCTTCCTCTGTCATAAAAAAGGGATCTGTGTATACCATTGGGAACTTGAAATATAAAGTAACAAACGCTTCCATGGATGGCAGCGGAACGGTGTCTTTGATTGGTACAGCGAAAAAAAAGGCATCCCTTTCTTCCCTTACGGTAAAAAATACCGTCCGAATCCAGAATGCCAGATTTCGTGTTACTGCCATAGGAAAATCAGCTTTTACCAAATGTAAAAACCTCAAATCCGTAAAAATATCAAATTCTGTCCAAACCATCGGCGCCGCATGTTTTTCCAAATGCACTTCCTTAAAAAAACTTACGATCGGGAAAGGGGTCGTCAAAATTTCCTCCCGTGCATTTGACGGATGCCGGAATTTAAAAAACATCATTGTAAAACCCAAAAAAATAGCAAAAATTGCAAAAAATGCATTTCGGGGAATCCATCCAAAAGCGAAATTTCATGCCTCCAATACATTCCTTACTCAATTGTCAAAATATCAATAAACCCTGTGACATCAAACACATCCATCACGTCTTCATTGACATTGCAGATCACCATACTGCCCTGACGGTTCATAATTTTCTGCGCAGACAAAAGTACCCGAAGTCCGGCAGATGAAATATATGCCAAATCCGCAAAATCCAGCCGCAATTCCTCCACGCCGGAAATGTCTTCTTTCAGTTCCGCCTCAAGCTGCGGCGCTGTCGTTGTGTCTAACCTGCCTTCCAATAAAATCTCTAATTTGTTTCCTTCTCTTTTTTTTGTAATTGTCATACTCTTACTCCTTTACTTCATTTTATTATACTAATTCCGTAAAACAGACCGGACAAAGCACATTTAATTTCCCCGATAACTCCGGAAACGCTTTTCCTTTGCCAAAAAACAAGTCTGTTACCGTTTCTACTGTAACTGTCTGGCGCGCCGCACGATTTAAACGAATGAGCCTGCCGCCATTTGGCGTTATGACAAAACGAAAAGAACCGTTATTTTCCCTGATCAGCTGATCCTGTACCAAAAATTCAAATTCCAGATGTTCCTTCGCAGTCATCCGCTCCACAAAAGCAGAAAGATTTACGATGCGCACCATCGAAGCCGGATGCACCTGCCGGTTTAACCCTTTTGACTGCGGCAGTCTGGTGTCCGGAAGAAATCCTTTGATTTTGAAAGACTGCCTGCCGGAAAAATAATCGGACAAAACGCCGACTGCCTCCGCAGCTGCCGCATCCCAATCCGACAATGCGGTATCCGAACCTTTTTCCGGCGCAAGAATCACTTCCCACACTTCCGGTCCGCCCTCATCTCCGCTAAAACAATATCCTGTCAGCCTATTCCCACGGTAAAACAGCAGAATTCCGCCATTCATGGCTTTCTGCTCTCTCTGGCAGCGTTTCATATAAGAAAGACTTCTGTCTGCATAAACCATACAATTTCCCGCAAGAATGTCAGACGAAAATTTTGACGCCTCTGCCAGATCTTTCTCTTCTGCAGGCCTTAAGCGCAGTTTCTGCCTAAAATCCGCATCTGTCTTTTCCCTGCAGCAGACCGTCAGCGTTTCCTGCACCGACACTGTCCGAAAGCCAAACGGCAGATATATGTCTTCTGACGCTGGCGTAAGAAACGTAAACGGCTCTTTTTTTTCATAGAGTTCATAAAACGCCCGATGGAGCATAGCCGCCATCCTTCCCTGATGACGATAACTCTTTTTGGCAGCAACTGCAACAATAAAATGAACATCCGCCTTTTTTTTGCCCATGCAGACAGAATACGGATTCAAATGAAGCATGGATACCATGTCCTCTCCCATTCTTGTCACATAGATTTCATTCTGTGGAGCCACTTCTTTATAATAGTAATCTAAGTATCTTTCTGTATCCTCAGAAAAAATTTCTTTCCAGAGCGCTTTTGTTTTTATATGTTCTTCCAAAGCAAGTTTTTCTGCCTGTATCAAATATTTTACTCCTTTTTTTCTTTTCATCCAATTACTTTTTGAATTGTGAGGATATTTTTTCCGTCCTGATAAGCATATTCCATCGTATCCATGCTTTTTTTCACCATAAAAATACCCAAACCGCCAATTTCCCTTTCTTCTGCCGAAAGACTGGTATCCGGATCTTTTTTCTCAAGCGGATTATAAGGCGTCCCCTCATCCATAAAACGGATGACCGCATGAAGCGGTTCGCCCTCAAACGCAATCTGTATTGTTGCCGGTCCTTCTTCCTCACCATAAGCATAATTTGCAATATTGACAAAAATTTCTTCCACCGCAATTGCAATCTGTGTCTGTGCCTTTTTGGGGCAGTTTTTCTCTTTCAGCCTGCTTTGCACAAACTCCAGTACCTCGTCCAGAGACTCTGTTTTTGCCGCAACGATTTTCTCTTCTGCCGCCGGTTCATTTTTCTTACACCCATGATATAAAAACGAAAGCATGGTAATGTCGTCAAACTGCGGTGCATCCCCGACAAACCGGTCAATCTCATCCTGAACCGTTTCCAGCAATGTTTCGCATCCCTTTTCTTTTCCTTTGTTTAAAGCCGCTAACATACGCTCTGTTCCAAAAAGTTCATCATTTTTATTCGTTGCCTCTGCAACGCCGTCTGTGTAGACAAACAGTGCATCCCCCGGACAGAATTTCATCTCATATTCCCGGTATCTCGCCCCTTCCATTCCGGCAAGGACAAACCCATGCTTATCGCGGAACAGCTCATATGCTCCGCCTGCCCTGCGGATTGCCGGATATTCATGGCCTGCATTTGCGCATATCATATTTCCGCTCGAAATCGTAAGGATTCCGATCCAAACCGTGACAAACATCTCCGCCTCATTATTTTCGCAGAGCTGATTGTTGACTTTTTCTAAAATTTCTTTTGGAGAACTGCCGTTTAACGCCGAATTCTTTAAAAGCGTCTTGGCAATCACCATAAACAGCGCCGCCGGAACGCCTTTTCCGGAAACATCCGCCATTACAAGCGCCAGATGATCTTTATCAATCAGGAAAAAATCATAAAAATCGCCGCCTACTTCTTTTGCCGGATTCATAGAAGCATAAATATCAAACTCCTCTCTTTCCGGAAACGCCGGAAAAATACAGGGCAGCATGGATGCCTGAATTTCTGTCGCCACATTCAGTTCCGCCCCCATGCGCTCTTTTTCCGCAGTAATTACGGTTAAATTTTCAATATAATCATTGATTTCCTGTTCCATCTGCTTAATGGAAGCGCAGAGAAATTCTATCTCATCTCCTGTATGGATTTTTAGCTTTGAAATTGCGGACTGGACGTTTTCTTCTCCGTGCTTTCCTTTGTCGGATACAAAAGAAGCCGCCGCCCACGCAAGGCTTTTAATCGGAGCGATGATAATTTTGCTCATCAGATAAATCAATGCCGCCAAAAGAACAACGGTAATACCTGCCAGAACAAGACACAGATTCCGCAAAAAATCCTGACGGTTCTGCATCACCTCATCCATGGAAATATCTACCAGCGCCGTTGCCACGTATTCCCCATTGGAATCACAAATCCCTGCGCCCGCAGAACAAAGCCAGCCATAATCCGGATAATTTGTCACATATGCCGGAAAATCATATTCCCTCTGTTTCATCCTCGCTGCATTGCTCTCCTCAAAGGGATCACAAGTGCCTGAAAGGCAGGCATCTTCCCCAGTTGAGCCATCTGCCAGATAAATGCCGTAAAGTGTTTCACTGTCCATATACCCGATATAAATAGAAGAAACCTGATTGGCCTCTCTGATTTTGTGCAGTACATCCAGCGTATCCTGATATTCACTCATTTCTAAAACCGTATCGTATCTGCCATAATAGGCCTCCCAGTCTGCATCCGAAAAATGTTCAAAATCCGGCGTCCCGCCACTTTCCTCACAAACATCCCGATAAATTTCCAAAACAGCGTCCCGCAGCGCCTTTACTCTCTCTGTGTCTAATGTTACCGCAGTTGTTTTAGCCAGATTCATTGTCATCGACTCAAAATGATTATAAATGGAAGCAGAATATACCCGATAACTGATCACTGCAGCCGTTCCGGCCAGCATAAGTGCAGAAAACAGCACTGCACAAACCGTCTTAATCCTTAAAGAAACTTTCATCTTAACCTCCTTATATGCGTACAATCAGGGAATTAAAGCCCTGATACTGCCGGTAAAAAAAGTGCTTCGCTTTCTGTTTAATAACAAGCATTCCCATAGCGTCCATATCATAGCTCCCTTCGGCGCTGGCCCGCTTTGTCTCCATAGAAAACGGATTAAATATTTTGGCATTGTCCCGTATATGCAGCTCAAATTCCGAATCATCCAGAGCGATTAATGTAATCTGTATATAGCCCTCACTCTGCTCTTCAAACGCTTTTTGAATAATCAAAAGACAGATTTCCTCCACTGTCATCATTACATAATAGCGCTGCTTTTTGTCCGCCTTCCACTTCCTGCAAAATCCTTCCACTTCTTCCAGCATACCGCCAAGATTCTCATTCCTGCCCTCAATGGTGCTGCTGTATACCCGCTCCATATCAAACGTTTCCTGTTCTCTTTTGACTTTCTTTAAAACGGAAAATATCAAAAGAGATACGATTTCTGTCACCGGAAAAAGGAACCAGAATTTCTTCATGCCAAGAGGCGCAAACAAAATTGTGCACGGAATCAGAACTGCCGCACCCCTAAGCGTTGCCAGCCAGAACGCCAGCCCTTCCTTTTCGCACGACTGATAATAGCTTTCTAAGAGTATACTAATTCCCCCGAACACGCCTCCGAAACAATAAATACGGATGGCATAAGCTGCCATAGACACAATTTCTGCTCCTTTAAGGCCAAATACCATGCACATCACATTGGGAAAGAGCGCTAAAAGCGCTGCCGAAATCACACCGGCCACACTGCCATACAAAAGTCCCATCCGCTTAATAGACCAAAGTCCTTTCCGGTTGCGTTCCCCCTGATATGTGCTGGTCAAGGGCTGCATAGCTTTGGCCGTACCGTCATACAGATATAAAATCAGATAAGAAACATTCTGAACCATATCAAAAACTGCCACACCGTTTTCCCCACTGTAATACATCAGCGTATGATTGGCAATCAGTAAAAACAGCAGCTGCCAGATGTACTGCACCGAAGTAGAAAATCCCGTTTTAAAACAGAAAAAGAACTTTTTCCACTCTATTTTTTCCACTTTCAAATGCAGGATATGTTTTTTTCCAAAAACCCCCGGCAGATATACAAGAATTGAAATCAACTGTCCAAGCACGGTAGACAGCGCCGCTCCGGACGCCCCAAAATCCAAAATTAAAACAAACAGGACATTCATGCCAAAATCAGACAGATTTCCAATTGAAAATCCGATGCTTGCCAGCTTTTGATTGTCATCGTTGCGCAGAAAATAATTTAAAATATAAGAGACAAACAGAACCGGCATACCGCATAAAATAATTCTGACATAGTCCCTGCTTGCCATAAACAGAGCGCCGTCTTCCCTGACTGCGCCTAACACGGCCAAAAGCGGCTCCAAAAACAGATTTCCAAGCACAGCTAAAACAAGACTGCCCAAAAACGCCGCCTCTAAAATCTGCGAAAAACAGCTTTGCGCCTCTCCTCTTTTCCCTTCACCTAACAGTTTGGAATATTTCACGGAGCCGCCGATTCCCATGCCATGCACCAGTACATTAATCGCCATATAGACCGGAAGCGCAAGGCTGATCGCCGCAAGGCCGGTAGCCCCCAAACGCTGCCCGACTACAATAGCGTCCGCCATATCTGCAATGGCAAGCGCAGCAGATGATACCATGGCAGGCGCCCAAAGCCTGCCAAACATTTTTCCGGTAAACTGATCTTTACTACCTTTTTTCATAAGTCCCCTCCTGTTTTTTTCGCACTCCAAACCCTGTTTTGGCGTATCGGAGCCATATGGCGCTTTGCCATGCGCAGCCCCGGCAGTCCAAGATCCTCCTCTGCATTCATATAACGGTACTGTTCATTGGAAGATAAAAAGAATTCCCGCTTGCTAAGATAAGACAATCCCCGAATCGATGTATTCGAACACTCAATACAGCCGTCTAACGTATCTTCCGTCAACCCGAATCCCAAAGCCAGACTCTGCGCAATCTGATCTGCAAAAACCAGAATTCCGAAAATTCCCAGCTCCTTTCGATGCAGCAGCGCCGTTTTCGCAACATCAGCAGACTTCGGCATCAAAATTTTATTTGAACCGGATTCCGAAAATCCTCTCCGCAAAATTTCCCATGCCATCCGGATATTGTTGTCGTCCAGCACTTCTACTTTAATGTCACGCTCCTTTTGCAGACGGTTAATTTGCTTTCGCATATTTGAAAATTTCCTTCCGCAGATTGTCTCATACTCCCTTCTGTCATAAAGATACTCTGATGCACCTTCCTCTTCCCGAATGGAAAAACATGCGGGATAATACTTCTCCAAAAATGCCTTATCCTCATCCCTGATATAACAGAGAGAAAAGTCTTTTTCCTGTAAATGCCGGTTCAAAAACATTTTTTTCCCGTCGTCGCTCCCACAGGGAAAAAACCATGTATTTCTCCCGCGGGCGCTGCATTTTACTGTAAAAAATTCCCCGGACAGATACAGCGTAAGCCCTAAATGCTGCCTCCAAAGATATAGCGACGCAAATGCATGAGACGACAATTCATGCGAAAACATTTGACGAATCTGCTCAATCTGCCCCTGCTGCTCAAACTGAACTTCCCCTGTGTAGCGGTATTCTTCCATTTTTTGTTTCCTCTTTTTCTTCTATTCTGCAACTACTATGAAATGTCTACTCTTTGGCGCTTTACAAGTCCTGCAAAAAAACCTCCGGCGTTTAACAGATTTTCATATGTCCCATCCTCTATGATACGCCCTTGGTCTAATACCAAAATCCTGTCACACTGCATAATCGTGGAAAGACGGTGCGCGATGACAATTCGGGTGCATTTCATACGTCCAAGGGAATCTGACACCTGCTTTTGGGTAATATTGTCAAGCGCGCTTGTCGCCTCGTCAAACAGCAGCACCTTTGGTTTTGCAGCTACCGCCCGCGCAATGAGCAGCCGCTGCTTTTGTCCGCCGGAAAACCCGCCTCCTCCTTCTGAGACAATCGTATGCATTCCCATGGGCATCCTTTGTATATCGTCTGCAATCCCTGCAGCCTCCGCCGCCGCCCATGCCTGTTCCATCGTAGGATTCGGCGAGGATATTGTAATGTTCGAGAAAATATCTCCCTGAAATACTTTGCCGTTCTGCATCACTACGCCCATAAACTTCCGCAAAGATTTCAAATCCAGCCGGCTCAAATCTTTGCCGTCATAATACACCGCCCCTTTTAACGGTTTTTCAAATCCCAGCAGCAGGCGCAGCAGTGTAGATTTCCCGCAGCCTGTTTTTCCCACAATCGCTACATACTGCCCCGGCCGTATTTTTAACGAAAGATTATCCAAAATGAGCGGCATATCTTCTTTATAGCGAAAGGAAACATTACTTAGCTCGATTCCGCCGCTTAACCTGGTTACGACCTTTTTCTCTTCCGCCACTTCCGGAACTTCTTCCAAAATCGGCCGTATTGCCGAAAAGACTGCACGTATCGCAGAAAATGTTCCCGAAGACGATGTCAAAACCGAAAATCCACCCATCAGCATCGAATAGGCAGCCGTAAAAGACATATACTCCTCCGGTAAAATTCCTGTGCGTATCGCCCTGATATAAATGAAAATAGTTCCTGTAAGTGTAATTCCCAATAAAAGCACCGTATCCATTTTTAAGAAAAAAGGCGGGTTGTATTCCAGTCTGGCTGTCTGGCTGTACTGCTTTGCCCACTTTGCAAAAACCCTTTTTTCCGCTCCTGCCAGCTTAATTTTTTGTATACCGGAAAAAACAGAACATACCAGACCGCTTTCTTTTGCCGAAAGCTCCGCCTTTTCTGCCGCAATGTTCCTGCCAAATACAGCATACAGCGCCGCACACAAACATGTACAGGCCAGCACCAATATCGTCGGCAAAAGCAATGACGGCGTATATGCGGCAATTTGAATCAAATATACTATGGAAAACGCGGCGGAAAGCAAAACCGTCAGCAGAAACTCTACCATCATGCCGCACAGGCCATTGATGTCCTGTATTCTGCCTGCCAGCTCCCCTGCGCTGTAATCTTTAAAGAAAGCTGCCGGAAGCGAAAGCAGGCGCATCATCGCCGCACTGGAAACGGCAGCATCCATCTTTGTCTTAATTTTAGCCAGCGTAAGCTGCCGGACGGCAGAAATCAGAGAAGACGCAATCCCTGTTCCAATCAGCAAAATTGCACAGGCAGCAAGTACATTTATGCTTCCGTTTTCAATCGCATTGCCAAATATTAACTGGTTTGCATAGGGCGTAAAAAGACCGATCAGCGTAACTGCAAGCGCAGATACGGCAATCGCGGCAGCATCTGCGGCAGACATTGTCTGAACGATGTATGAGAAAAGTTCTTTCATCCCAATTGCTTTTAACGGCAGAGGACGGTAAAAGCAGTAGGCATCCACAGAGAACATTTTGACATTTTTCGCTGTAATCCGGATTTTTTCTCCGGTATGTTCATCGGATGCCTCATACCCTCTTCCCGCCGGAATGAGCGCAACCGCTTTCCCGCTTTCCTTATAAGTCCCTAACATCGCGCCGATTCCATTTTTATACCAGTCTCCCGTCAGCTTTACTTTGCGGCGCATAAAGCCGGAAGGACGCATCAGAAATTCTAAAATATCATTCATTTCTTTTAAGCTGTCAGGAATCTCCTGAGGCTTTACATGATAAAATTTCAAAATTTCATGTACGGCTCCTATGACGGCCGTCCGGTCATCCTGTTTGGAAAAAGCAAAGCCTTTTCTGCCCGTGACGACATTTGACATTTCAATCAGCGCATCCGCAAAGCTTTCCTCGTCATTTTTCATTTTTTGCTTGATCTGCTCATCAAACCAACCCACGGCTTCCTCCTTTACTCCCTTGCTACAAGTTCCATATAGCGTCCGCCCAGTTTCATCAGTTCCTCATGTGTTCCACGCTCCGCTATTTTTCCATGATCCATGACAATAATTTCATCACAGTCACGGATGGTCGATAAACGGTGTGCTATAACAATACAGGTAATTCCCCTGTCTTTGATTGCATTTACTACATCATATTCCGTTTTCGCATCCAGCGCGGAAGTAGCTTCATCCATAATAATAATCGTCGGGTCCTGCGCTAAGACGCGGGCAATCTCCATCCGCTGCCTCTGCCCGCCGGAAAAATCTTTTCCGCCTTCTAAAATACGGTACTGATACCCGCCGTCCCTCTGCATAATATCCTCATGGAGCTGCGCATCCCTTGCCGCGAGAATCATTTCATAATCTTCAATCGCTGCGTCCCACATCTTAATATTATTTGCGATAGTATCTTCAAACAGGATAATATCCTGATCCACAACTGCCAGAGAACCGGAAAACACCTGCCGGTTAATTTCAGAAATTTGTTTTCCGTCAAACAAAATTTCCCCCGTCCACGGCTGATAGAGGCCGGAAATCAATTTTGACACCGTTGATTTGCCGCATCCGGAAGAACCGACAAGCGCAATGCGCTGTCCCTGCCTGATGGAAAGAGAAAAATCAGAAATCAGCGGCTCTTCCAGTCTGGAGTACCCAAACGTAATATTTTTAAGCTCCACGCTGCCTTTCAGTTTTCCATACTCCTCTTCTTCCGTTTCTTTATCCCGCCGGTACTTCTCCTCGGCAGGATATTCCATCACATCCTGAATACGTTCCATATTGGCCCGCATCTCCTGCAGCTTTTGCCCCGCCGATACCAGCGTCTGTGCCGGTTCCCGAAATGACTGCACAAATCCCTGAAACGCCAGAAGCATGCCTGTGGTAAATTCCCCGCGGATAATAAAATACGCTCCCATCACCAAAATCAAGACATCAGAAACAGAAATCACCAGCGCAGGGAGAGCCCCCAAATATCCGTCCAGCTTTGCGTACTTTCCCCTCTGGGTATTCACAGACGCATAAATTCCCGACCACCTTTCAAAAAATCCGTTATCGGCGCCGCTGGATTTTATCGTCTCAATCATCTCAATACCGGCATACGTCACGCCATCCAGATTTCCCTGATCGCGCATCAGCACTCTTGTAATATGAATACGCTTTGCAGATATGACAGCCGCCAGCCACACATTGACAAAAATTGACAGCATACCGATACAGGTAAGCGGCAGGCTGTATCGCAGCATAACAGTCAGATAAAAAATCATCATCACAAAATTCATTGCAAGAGGTGCAAAAGTCTTTACCAGAAAAGAAGCAATATCCTGATTTGCTTTCTGCCGCATGGCAATATCCCCTGCCATCCTCTGGGTAAAAAATTCCATTGGAAGTTTTAATACATGCCACATGAATTTTGAATTTGCCGAAATCGCAAACTTTCCCTGTATTTTCAGCAGATATACCGCCCTCACCCATGCGATGGCAAACTGCGCTGCAGCGAAAGACGTCACCCCAAACAGAAAAAACGAAAGCCATGCGCCGCGCTCTCCCCTGAGCAGACGGTCTATAAAAATACGTGAAAATACAGGCTGCAAAATACCAATCAGTGCAGCCGCCGCCGTCACGGCCGCCACAAACAGCAGCGCTGTCTTTGTCCCTTCCAGCCTTTGCTTCGCAAAGTTTAAAATGCTCTTTTTACTTCCTGTTGGCGTAAACGCGTCCCCCGGTTGAAACAACAGACAGATTCCGGTAAAATTTTCATCCAGTTCTTCCATGGAAACCGTGATGCAGCCTCTTGCAGGATCGTTTAAAACGGCTCCTTTCCGGCAAAATCCATTTAAAACAACAAAATGGTTAAAGCCCCAATGAAGGATACATGGATAGGATGCTTTTTCCATCAGAGATGCAATCTCATAACGGTATGCTTTTACCTCCAGACCATAACGTTTAGCAGCCTGATATATATTTTTTGCGTTGGACCCATCTCTGGAAACACCGCAATCCAGCCTGACCTGCTCTAAGGGAACCCATTTCCCATAATAAGCAAGCACCATGCTAAGGGAAGCTGCACCGCACTCCGCCGCTTCCATCTGCATTACCATCGGCGTCTTTGCCACACCGGATACTTTCGGGACAGGCGCCCTGTTCTTTTTCTTTTTCATATGGAAACCTTTCTAACTAAATTTCAGAATTCTTATAAAGACTACGTTCCGATCAGATAAGAAATCGGATTCATCCGGTCTGTCACGATTGTCACATCGCAGACACCCTCTTTTGCCTTTATGCCAGTCAAAACGACCCGGTACCTCCAGTCTCCGGAAGAGGCGCTAAGCGCATGCGCCATACCCTCTCCGCCCAGAAATTCTGCCATATCCTCATATGTTTCAGGAATTTCTGCCGCAAAATCCACCTTTCCATGCTCGTTTCCTGTATATGCATCCATTCCCGCCCCCACAGCTTCAATTTCTGCTTCGTCCAGAAAACAATACACAGAGGTTCCGTCGGAGTACCCTTTGATTTGAATCGTAACATCCAGCGTGCCTATGACGCTCCAGAGAACCACCGATACCAAAAATACAAGAATTGCTCCAATGACCAGCCATATGCCCGGATTTACAACCTGAATGTACCCGTCTAACTGCTCCGGTGAAGAGACTCTGTCCATACTTTTTTCCCGATATAATTGTTTCTTCATACTGCACCTTCTTTCTGTCACAAAAATTCTTTACGGATCACCTGTGCCAATGGAACCGGATTGTCTTCCATTAAAAAATGCTTTGCTCCGGAAATCTCATAAATCCGAAACGGCTTTTGAATCCATCTGTGCCATTTCTTTATGCGTTTCCGATAACCGGCAGTAAGCAAATCTTCTTTGCCAAACACAAATATTACCTTTCCGGACAGCTTTTGCCGTTCCATGCGCCGAAGATGCGCCGCACTTCTTTTCACATCCTCCCGAAACCGCAAAAGCATTTCCCCATCCGCCGTAAAAGCTTTTCCTCTGAGCTTTCTAAGAATTTTCTCCAAAACAGCGTCCGGTACATAATCCCATACAGACGTCTGGTTTGGAAGCGTCTCACAAAGCAAAAGGCCGCCAAGCCTGCTGCCAAGCATTCCGGCAATCTGTACCGCAGAAACACTTCCCACACAGTCGCCCACAAGATAAATGTCATCATAATTACTCAGACATTTGCATGCGGCTACTTCCTTCGCCAGCGTCTCTATGCTTCTTCCACGAAAAGCAGAAAAATTTACTGCCGCCACATCCATTTCTTTCTGCAAAAACTGCGATGCCAGAGGAAACACGCTCAATGGGCTTCCGCCTGCAAAAGGAACTGCTAACAGCAAACGCCTGCTGCCGTCCCGGCGCAAAAATGCCAGCCTGTTTTTCTTTTCCTCTCCCGCCTGCCGCCCGCGGAAACTTACTTTTGCCAAATCCCGCAAATAGGGTTTTTCATACACAGCCGCATACGGAATACCGATGCCGTATTCCTCACATTCTGTTAAAAAGGACAGTACTGTGAGCGAATCCATCCCAAAATCCATCAGGCTTTGATCCAGCGTAAGATCGTTTCTCTTTAAATGCTTTTTTGCAAGATAAAGCAGCGTCTTTTCCCTGCGGGAAAGTTCCCAGTCCAGAGAAAATTTTTCAGGGACTGCCTGACTCTTACATCTGCTTTTATAAATATGCAAAAGACTCTTTCTGTCTGCTTTTCCGTTTCCCTGCACAGGCAGCTCTTTTAAGAAAATAAACTCGGAAGGAACGCTGTAATACGGCAGATGTTTTGCTGCTTCCTCTTTCATTTCTTCCGGCGTCCCACTGCCCTGGCAAAAAGCGATCAGCCTGTTTCCGACTGGTAAGACAAGGCTCCTCACACCTGTAACTGCGTGATTTAAACTTCGTTCTACTTCGATTAGATTGATACGCATTCCACGGATTTTTACCTGATGATCCTTTCTGCCCTCGTAATACAAAAAACCGTCTTCCGCAAGCACAGCCAGATCGCCTGTCCGGTACACCCTTTTCCCATGTAAAACATCATACCCAAAGGGCATCCCGTATGACACTCCCTGCGGGCGGTCCATTAAGGTATACCCCAAATTCTCATTCATCCGGTAACCCATGCCAACCAGACTGCCCTCTGCCACCAGTTCACCGCGTTCTCCCACAGGCAAAAGCTCTCCGCGTTCATTCCTGACAGACAGGCCGGTTGCATACACTGGCGTGCCAAGCGGAATCCGCTTTTCGTTTCCCCTGCAGCAATAATAACTGACATCAATCGTACACTCCGTGGGGCCGTAAAGGTTGCAGACCTTTGTATGAGGCAGCAATGCTTTCGCCTTGTGTACAAGCTCCGCTCCAAGTTCTTCTCCGGATAAAATCAAATATTTTAAACAGGGGAACTCCCATGTTTCCCTTTCCAGAAAAGCAAGAAATCGCTCAAACATCGAAGGGACAAAATGAGCCATTGTCACTTTCCCCGAAACAAGCGCTTTCGCAATGGCTTTTGGATTGCCCTCCTTTCCTTCTTCTAAGATACAAAGACTTTTTCCAAACGCAAACGGCAGCGCAAGCTCCCAGATGGAAACGTCAAATGTATGTTTCGTCTTTTGCAGAATTCTGTCTGTACCGTCCGAAAACATATCCTCCATCCATTCCAGTCTGCAGCTTAGAGACTGCTGTGAAATTCTGACTGCCTTTGGCTGCCCCGTCGTGCCGGAAGTATAGATTTCATAGGCCGGAACATCCATACGTATAGATACTTCCGCTGCTTTGGGAACAATATTTTCTCCGGCCAGCATAGCGTCGGTCAGACACAATGCGCAATGACGGCTGATTTCCTGCCGCCGCTCCATGGTCTCTTTGGGACTAATCGGAAGAAACGCATACCCCGACAGCCACGACGCATAAACAGCAGCCGGAAGACAGGGCGTGCGTAAAAGGCAGAGTCCGATTACCCTGTCCTTCTGTTCATTCACCCTGCCTGAAATCAGACGCATAATGCTCTTTACCAAATCATAAAAATCCTGATACGTATAAACGCTCTTTTTCCAAAATACGGCTTCTTTTTGGGGGTAAAGACGAACCATGTTTAAAAAACGTTCTGGCAGGGAAACGGTAAACTGCCAGTCCTTTCCTCTCTGCATAGATAAAATCCGCTGCTCTTCCTCTTCTTTTAGCAGACGGATCTGCCCGCAGTCCTGCTCCGGCCGCTCCAAAATCTGTTCCATAAAAAAAAGCGTTTTTTCTATCATCCGGCGTATCCTTTGTTCGGATACCGCCTCCTTTTGATACTTCACAATCAGCTCAATGCCAAAACGCTCCTCATTGATAAAAACTTTTACCGGAATTTCCACTGAGGAGCTGTAAAACTCACGGCATTCCCCTTTCACGGGAGCCGGCAGATAGCGAAACGGCCGATAAGAAACTTCTATTTCAGGCCAGACTGCACAATTCCCGCTTCCTGACACATGATCTGCCAGCTGCTTTTTTAAATCTGCAAAAGCTTCTGCTGCCGGACGATTCCATTCCGGTTTTACTGCAATTGTCCGTGTATCTACTTTCAGTCCTGTAACGGTCAATTCTGCCCCTTTTCGTCCAAGCAGATTTCGTCCAATGGCAAGACTGTCCGCATCCGTAACCCTGCACAGATACATGGCCAGACACCCATAAAACAAAGCTTCTGCAGAAACGCGGTAGTTACGGCAAAATTCACGTATCCTTTTATACTGAAATCTTTTTTCATACCATTCTATTGTATTCGGTTTTTCTTCCCCCTCGGTAATCCACCCTGACAAAATTCCTGCCTGCGGATTGACCGCCCGCTTTGCAAAGGAAACGAACCTGTTATTTTCTACTTCATTTTCAAAACTGTTTTTTTCCAAATCAAAATCCTGTCTGAAAGAAAACTGCCTGCAGTATCTCTCGTCTGTCTCAAAATCTGTTTTCCCGGACAGCAGCTGTTCATAAATTTTTTCCTGATATTTTGCGCACAGCGAAACAGTGTATCCGTCTGCGATCAGATGATGGAACTTTTCAAAAATCACTGTTTTTCCCGAAAGATATAACAAACGGAAATCAAATAAATAGTTATCATAAAGTGAAAACGGCTCGCATATCCAGTTTTGAATGATGGCGTCCGTTTCTGTTTCCGTCAGGCCGGAAAAATCATATTCCTTCATCCTATACTTCTTAATTTTGTCAAAACAGACAGTACCCTCTGTATTCACCTTCATCCAAAAGCTGCTGCTGCACTGCAGAAAAACTTCTATCGTCTTCTGCAAAAGCGCTGAATCATATTTTCCCTCTAAATGCAGACAGCCTCCTATATTACAAATATCTGTGTCTGGATAGGACTGCTGGACTTCCCAGATTTTTTTCTGGGGAGGCAGCATTTCATACAAATCTTTCATCCTGTGCTCCTTTTTCTTTTGCCGGAAAAAACGCTGCGGCTTCATGCTGCATACGCACAAAATACGCATCCCTGCCCATGATTCCTCATGGGCAGGCACGTACTTTTACAGAATATCTTTGTTTTTTATTTTAGATTCTCTCTTTTACGCTGTCGGAAATGTCATATGTTTTTTCTTTCTTTACATACCTTAATCCGCTTCCGCCAGTCACTCCGGAAAGATCCTCCAAAGAAACTTCTTCCTCCTGATAAACCTTCTTTTCTTCTGCTTCCTGTTTCTCTTTGTTTTCCATTTTGATTCCTCCTATTTTTTCTTTATGTTCATGGTGGATGTAAAACCTGACTTCGCATTGGATTTCTTTTTG
>CAOKHR010000015.1 GCA_948468325.1 uncultured Lachnospiraceae bacterium
AGCTGGTGTGAAAAAATCGTGTCCCACAATTCGTTCGGCGGGTTCGGATGCGGCCTTTGCTGCATGGCAAATATATACAGCACATTGACGGATTACGAATGCTCTCCCTGGGACATGTATGAATTTGCGACACAGGCATCTGCTTATTATCCCAGCAAAGAGAGCGGTGCAATTGGCTGGGAAGATATGAAAGCAACGCTGTCGGCGGCTGGTTTTGTATGTGAAAATTGTTTAAAACCCAGAACTTATAAAGAGTTTCAGGCACAGATGAAGCAGGCCAAATCTGCAATTGTACTTGTAAGCAGTGCCAATGATGCCGCGTTTTGGGAAAATACATCGGGACACTATGTCAACATTTGGCTGTATCAGGAAAATACGGATATGGTATTTCTGGCAGAACCCGGAGATCCGGAAAATAACCGGACCTGGATTCCGCTTCGGTATGTATATGATGCCTTAAAAACAGTAAGCCAGTATCAGTATCTGGCGGTAACATCTTATCTGGAAGAAAATAATCAGTGGAAGTGGAACGGGATTCATGATGTCTGGAACGGAAGATTTTTTGGAATAAATTGAAAAACAGTATTAAGAAACGAAGAATTCGGACGATATATAAAGTAACAGATAACCAGTGAAATATAAGTCCGGGGAGGGATGAGCCGCATACGGATATGAAGGATATTTTAAGGTTGCATCAGTGATGTTTATTTCTGCAATGTCTGACGCTACATCAAAGCACAGGCAGAAAGAAAAAAACTCCGGTAAACAGAAAGAGTTTGGACAGATATTGGAAGCAGAGGAAAAACGGCAGCGGGAAAATTACGGCATGGAAGGCAAGACAGTCGGTTATACAAGAACAGGCCAGCTGCATATCTGCGGGATCATGCAGAGAACATACAATTAGCCAGTTGGCTGTAAAATGAGGAGTGCCCCGGTATCCTTTTGGATACCGAGGCCATTATGAAGAAATTTATCAATATATATAGAATGGACATTTGTTTTGTACAGTAGTATCTTACCAATTATATATGAATAAAGTATGAACAAAGGAAAAACATATTGTAAAAGAGACAAAAAACAATAGAAAAGGATGAGAATTTTTGTCTAAAATCACGAAAATGGTTTTGGAATATTCTTGAAAATAAAAGAAAATTCTGGTATCATTATATTAAAAATATACCTAAATAAAATGCCTGGACAGGGAAGTTGGGGCATACAGTCAAAGGAGTGATATTATGTCAATTACGATTTCAGCTAACTCAAATACGGTAGGCGGCCTGTTTTCCAGTATGAATTCAAATTTGCTGAACACGAAAAACAATGCATTTTCCGGTTTGGGAATGATGGGTGGTTTTAGTTATTCAGATTATGCCAGCATCCGGAACGGTTCTTACCACAAACTGTTAAGTTCATACTATTCATTGGATAGTGTGGATTCGGGAAGCAAGGCGTCTTCGAGTACGTCAGGTACATCGGGCACTTCTGGGTCAACATCCAGAACTTATAATTACTGGACAAAAGACGGTATGGTTCAGAGAACTTATGATACCGGTCTTGTGACGAGAAAAACAGGAACGACAGGCAAAGCAAGCACTTCTACTTCAAAAGAAACGGCGGCCAAACTGGCGGACATTGAATCAAGCGCCGAGAAACTAAATGATGCGGCAAATACGCTTTTGACACAGGGAACAAAATCTTTGTTTAACAAAGTGACAACGACTGACAAAGACGGGAATAAGACAACAGGATATAATACGGATGCAATCTATAAAGCAGTATCTGACTATGCAGCACAGTATAATAAGCTTGTGAATCAGGCGGGCAGTTCCAACGTATTGTCGATTCGTGCGTCGGCAGCATCCATTATGGATTATTCCAAAGCAAATGAAAAAGCGCTTTCTGAAATAGGAATTTCCATTGATTCCGAGAAAAAGACAATGACAGTGGATGAAGAGAAATTTAAGAGTGCAGATATGAATGAAGTAAAGAAGCTGTTCCAGGGAAGCGGCTCTTATGCATATCAGGTAGCTTCCAAGGCTTCCTCCATTGACTATCAGGCACAGTATGAAGCACAGAAATCCAGTACATATAACAGCGGCGGAGCATATTCGTACAATTATTCTGCCGGAAGTGTCTGGAACGGTATGGTTTAAAAAATAAAAACAGCAGATCGTTTTGGATCTGCTGTTTTTTTAATTATCGTCTTCATCGGCTGCTGCCATAGAGTAGACGGAACGTTTTCTTGCCATTTCATCACTGGCAAGGTATTCATCATAGGTTGTAATTTTATCTATGATGGTTCCGTTTGGCAGAAATTCAATAATCCGGTTTGCCGTTGTTTCCACAACCTGATGGTCTCTGGAAGAAAAGAGAATAACGCCCGGAAATTTAATCAGCCCGTTATTTAAAGCGGTGATGGATTCCATATCTAAGTGGTCTGTCGGTTCGTCCAAAATCAATACGTTTGATGCTTCAATCATCATACGCGACAGCAGAACGCGGACTTTTTCACCGCCGGAAAGCACACGCATCTTCTTTACGCCGTCTTCACCGGCAAAAAGCATTCTCCCCAAAAATCCGCGTACATAAGTAGCGTCTTTAATTTCGGAAAACTGGGTCAGCCAGTCTACAATAAGTAAATCCGTATCAAAAATCTGCGTATTGTCTTTTGGAAAGTAGGACTGGGAAGTCGTTACACCCCATTTATAAGTTCCTTCATCCGGTTCCATTTCCCCTGTAATAATTTTAAAAAGCGTTGTTTTGGCAAGCTCATTGCTGCCGACAAAAGCAACTTTATCATCATGTCCGAGAATAAAAGAGACATTATCTAAAATTTTTACACCGTCAATTGTTTTGCTGATATTCTCAACCATAAGGACTTCGTTTCCGATTTCGCGGGAGGGGCGGAAGTCAATATAAGGATATTTGCGGCTGGAAGGACGAATCTCATCTAACTGGATTTTTTCCAGTGCACGTTTTCTGGAGGTTGCCTGTTTGGATTTGGAGGCATTTGCAGAAAAGCGGGAGATAAATTCCTGCAGTTCTTTGATCTTTTCTTCTTTTTTCTTATTGGCTTCTTTCATCTGCTTAATCAAAAGCTGGCTGGATTCGTACCAGAAATCATAGTTTCCGGCATAGAGCTGGATTTTGCCGTAATCAATATCTGCGATATTCGTGCAGACTTTATTTAAAAAATAGCGGTCGTGAGAAACAACGATTACCGTGTTTTCAAAATTGATCAGAAATTCTTCCAGCCAGGCGATGGCATCTAAATCCAGATGATTGGTAGGCTCGTCAAGAAGCAGAATATCCGGATTTCCAAACAGTGCCTGTGCAAGCAGAACTTTGACTTTTAATGCGCCGGGAAGATCTTTCATGATAGTGTAGTGTTCTTCTGTAGGAATTCCAAGGCCGTTTAAAAGCGTTGCGGCATCACTCTCTGCATTCCAGCCGTCCATATCGGCAAATTCGGCTTCCAGTTCACTGGCACGGATACCGTCTTCATCTGAAAAATCTTCTTTCATGTAGATGGCGTCTTTTTCTTTCATAATGTCATAAAGGCGTCTGTTTCCCATAATGACTGTATCTAAAACAGAAAATTCATCGTATTTAAAGTGATCCTGCTGTAAAAAAGACAGGCGCTGTCCGGGAGTGATAACGACATCTCCGTTTGTGGGTTCTAACTGTCCGGATAAAATTTTTAAAAAAGTAGACTTTCCGGCTCCGTTTGCTCCGATCAGGCCGTAGCAGTTTCCTTCGGTAAATTTGATATTGACTTCTTCAAACAAAGCTTTTTTGCCAAGCCGTAAGGTAACATTATTTGCACTTATCATTGTAACACCTCAGTTTTTCCATATTTTCTTGCAAAACATACTTCTTTATTATACATAAAAAGAGTTCTTTTTCAAGACAAAGAAATCGAAATCCGCCTGTTTTTTTGTTGGTAATCCAATGCGTGTTGTGTTATGATACAAATAAGAATATACGAAGGGGGATCTGTAGAAATCTTTACGGGGTGTTCTGAAAATAAGAGAAGGGAATATTAGGTTAAGAAATGGCAAAAAGAAAAAAAGTTTTACAAATGTGCAAAAGAGGTGTTGGCTATGCGGTGTGTTCTGCAATGGTTGTGACTGTATTTCCGGCATTTGCAGATTCTGTGCCGGCAAAAGAGGCAAAAAATGCAGCGGGAGTGAGCCGGGAAGCGGGAACAGAACTGATAAAAGCAGGAAGTATTCCCGCAGCGGAAGATACGAAAACAGCTGCACAGCCGTTTTCTACATGGACAGGGGGCAGCTACAGCTTTCGTATTCCGTGTTTCATCTCTCTGGAAAATGGCGCATACGAGGGAAATCTTGTAGCAGCAGCAGACGCCAGATATACGACGCCAGGGGACGGCGGCGGTCTGGATACAATTGCATCCGTATCTTCGGATATGGGAGAGACATGGAATTACAGTTTTCCGATCTGGTTTCCGGACAGCGAGGGCTATGCAAGCAAAAATGCCACAACAGTCATTGATCCGGTGCTTGTAGAAGGAGAAGACGGTACGATTTACTGTTTTGCAGACGTCAATCCGACAGGCATTACGACACATTATGGCAGGATTCCTGCGGGAAACGGATATATAGAGGCAGGCGGAAAAAAGCGTCTTGCACTGACAGATACTTTTGCAAATGCATCCGGCAATCCTGCAGCAGATACGGCTATGGAAAAGTATGCTTATTATGTCGGGGATTTTAAAGACGGATATGCGCCTGTATTAAAACGGTCAGATGGTACAGAAACAGACTGGCGTGTAGATGAATGGTATAATATTGAGAAAAAAGACGGCGGCATGTATAAGCCTCTGACGCAAAAGCAGGTAAATACAGACACTGATATTCAGCAGAACGTTTTTTATGCGGCGAGCCAGCTTCATGTATTCAATATTGGATATATCTGGATGGTAGAATCAAAAGACGGCGGAATGAGCTGGGAAAATCCGCGGATTTTAAATGACCAGGTAAAACCGGAGTCAGGAGAGACTTATATTCTGGTGTCGCCGGGAAAAGGGCTGACGACAAAAGAGGGCGATGAAAGTATTATTACGATTCCGCTTTACGGAGATCAGGGCGGTGAAAAAGCCAGCTTTATGTATTCCAAAGACGGAGAGACATGGACACGGACCAATAATGTTACGCATGATGCGGCAGCCGGCAAATCATCCGAAAGCGAAATGGTAGAGCTTTCCGACGGAACGCTGCGTATGTTTTCAAGAACCGGAAAGAATGCCGTAAACAAGATTTGCTATACGGATGCCGCTGTGGATGAAAACGGCGAATATTCGATGGGCACCATGGTAGTAACGGATGTTGCGTGCTGGTCTGACTGTAATGTTTCGGCAATCCGCTATTCGAAACAAGTAAACGGAAAAGATCTCGTGCTTGTGGCATGCCCCAGCGGACCGGACGGCCGCCGCAACGGAAAGATTTATTCGTTTCTGGTAAATAACGATGAAGAAAAGACCATGGAACCGCTTCACGAGTTTGAAATTAAAGCTCCGGGTTATGGGGATGATTTTGCTTATTCCTGTATGGCGGAATTGAAAGACGGCACGATTGGGATACTCTGGGAGGCGTCAACAGGCGGCTATATCGGCAATGACCCGTATGAACTGCTGTATCAGAACTACCATATCAAAGCGATTGTTCCGGATACGGATATTGATGGCGTGACAGGAAACCCTCCTGAAAAATCTGATGAGATAACAATCTGTTTGGAAAAGGGCGCCGACTATACGGTAAATGCAGAAAGTGTTTCCCTGACAGGCGGCAGTGAAGATGCAGTTTCCATTACTTCCAGGGATGCGTATTTCCTCTGCGACAGCAAGACAAGCAGCAAAGCAAACCAGTCCGCGGCAATTGAAAATGCACGGATGACGTTTACAGAGGGAAAAGACACAGGTACCTGGCGCATCAAGAATGAATTTATCAATCATTATCTGACAAATTCTAATAATTATCAGATTTTTTATCTGAACCCGGTTCCGGAAGATATGATAGTTGAAAAAGCCGGAGAGGGAACAGAAGCAGTCTTTCGGATTAAAAACAAAGAATCCGGCAGTTATATCTGTTATAACGGTACAAATACAACGTTTAACCGTATGGCAGACTATGATGATTCCTGGACAGACGGAACATTTGACTTTATACTTTTAAAAGAGCATGAAGGAGTTTTTGGTGATGATCTGATTCCCGGATATGAGAGAGTTTCAGAAATTGAATCCGGGGAAAATTATCTGCTGGTATGTGAGTTTGACGGAGAATGGATTGTCTTTTATCCTTATGCAGAAGACTGTGCCAGCTGGGCAGGTGCAGGTGCGATCTGGAATGCCTCCAGCAGAAACAGGGTAAAATTCTTCAAAGAGGATCTTGCTTTGACAAAACAGACTGTCATTACAGGACTTGCCGCCGGAGAAACCGTTAAAGTGAAAGCGGGTGAAACGGTATATAATATACAGGTAAAGGAGCCCGTATCAAAAAGCGCTGTAGACAATCTCTTTTTATCCGCAAAGCAGGAAGCAGCCGCTTACCGGAAAGCAGAAAAGGGCGACTATTCCGCCGCTACATGGAATACTTTGCAGAATGCATGCCAGAACATACTGAATGCGGCGGATAATCTCTCCATTACTGATATGAAGTCTCTGATGGAGGACTTAACGATTGCAAAGAACAATCTGAAACTGATCGACAGGGTACAGGAAGAGTCAGAAGCCAGGGATAGTATACAAAAAGCACAAAGCGATTATACAGCGGGAGAGACGAAATATACAAAAGAATCTTATGAAGTTTTTAAAAAGGCATATGATGCGTTAAACAGTGCAATTGCAGGCGGCAAAACAGATTTAGAGGAACTGCAGAAGCTGAAACAGAATCTTGAAAAAGCGCGGCAGGAATTAAAAGAAAAACCGCAGGACAACGGGCCGGAACCAGTCAGATATGAAGAAGGAAAATCTTATACAGTCGGGGATTATTCTTATACGATTTTAAGCCTGACAAAGAAGACGGCAGCCGTTGACGGCTTAAGCAGCGCTGCATTGAAAAAGATAAATGTCAAAAATACCGTAACTATCGGCAATGAATCCTATAAAATAATTTCTGTGGCGGATTCGGCATTTAAGGATTCCAAAAATGTAACGGAAGTTACGCTTGGGGCCAATATCGAGACGATTGGAAGCAATGCATTTTCAGGATGCGGCAGGCTGGCAAAAGTTACAGTCAGCAGTACAAAATTAAAGACAATCGGTAAAAAGGCTTTTTACAGCTGCAAAAAGTTAAAGACGATTACACTGAAAACAAAGAAGCTTGCCAAAATTGAAAAGAATGCTTTTGGCAAAATCCATAAAAAAGCAGCAGTAAAAGTTCCCGGGAATAAATTTAGTGCATACAAAAAACGTTTTAAAAATGTGAAATTTAAAAAATAACAAAAAGAACCGGTGCGGCAGATGTCATGCCGGTTCTTTTTTTATATGCAGAAATATTGCACATTGTAAAGATATGTGTTATATTAACTTTAGCGCTATAAAGCTTCAAAGCTTCAAAGCGCTAAACTAAAATATTTTTACAGGGAGGACTTTTATGAAGCTCATTTTATTAATTCTCTATTTTGCGGTATTGATTGGCATTGGCCTGTACTGCAGGAAGCATGCTACTGACGTAAACGGATTTGTACTGGGCGGCCGTTCTGTAGGCCCCTGGCTTACTGCATTTGCATATGGCACATCATATTTTTCGGCAGTTGTGTTTGTAGGCTACGCCGGACAGTTTGGATGGAGATACGGTATTGCCGCTACCTGGGCAGGAATCGGCAATGCAATTATCGGCTCTCTTCTGGCATGGGTTGTATTGGGACGCCGGACACGCATTATGACGCAGCATCTGGATTCCGCCACGATGCCGCAGTTTTTCGGACAGCGTTTTGGCAGCAGGCCGTTAAAGATCGGCGCATCTGTGATTATCTTTATTTTTTTGATTCCTTATACGGCATCTCTTTATAACGGTCTTTCCAGATTGTTCGGGATGGCATTTAATATTGATTATTCTGTCTGTATTATATTAATGGCAGTGCTGACAGCGATTTATGTAATTGCCGGAGGATACATGGCTACAGCTATTAATGACTTTATCCAGGGGCTTATTATGCTGATGGGTATTGTTGCGGTAATTGCGGCTGTAATCAGCAGTAAAGGCGGATTTATGGCGGCTTTGGACGGACTGGCAAGAGTGGCGGATGAGACGGTTGCAGCGACGCCCGGCGTTTTTGCTTCATTTTTCGGACCGGACCCGTTAAATCTTTTATTTGTTGTTATTCTGACTTCCCTTGGTACCTGGGGGCTGCCGCAGATGGTGCAGAAGTTTTATGCGATTAAAGACGAGGGCTCCATTAAAAAAGGAACGATTATTTCTACATTGTTTGCGCTTATAGTAGCCGGCGGATGTTATTTTCTGGGAGGTTTCGGAAGATTATTTTCAGACCAGATTGATATAGAGGCCAATGGATTTGACTCTGTGATTCCTACCATGCTTTCCGGACTTTCCCCGATGCTGATTGCACTTGTGGTTATTCTTGTGCTTTCGGCGTCTATGTCTACGCTGTCATCTTTAGTTATGGCATCAAGCTCTACATTGACAATCGATTTTTTAAAGGAGATTTTTTTCCGGAAAATGAGTGAGAAAAAGCAGGTGCTCTGCATGCGATTTCTGATTGTAGTATTTATTGCGATTTCTTCGATTCTCGCATTGATTCAGTACAAGAGTTCCGTTACATTTATTGCACAGCTTATGGGAGTATCCTGGGGGGCGCTTGCAGGAGCTTTCTTAGCGCCGTTTATGTATGCGCTGTATTCAAAAAGAGTGACAAAGGCAGCCTGCTGGACAAGTTTTATTTTCGGTTCGGTTTTAATGCTTGCAAATATTTTCTTTAAAAATTCTTTTCCGGAAATTATGCAGTCTCCGATTAACTGCGGTGCAATTGCCATGCTGGCGGGCATTGTCATTGTACCCGTAGTAAGTATATTTACGCCGAAGCCAGACAAAAAGCTGGTAGACGATGCATTTGCCTGCTATGAAGAAAAAACAGAAGTGGCCAAAAAAACGGCATTGGGTAAATAAAAAGCAGATATTTTGTCCATACTTATACATATGACAGATTAGAGGATGCCTGAAAATTTTAGCGGGCATGTTCTGGAAAGGCATGGGCAAGATGAAAACATTACAGGAACTGTATCAGGAAATTTTAAAAAAGGAACAGGAAAAAGGCAGGAATCTTTCGGGTGAATACAATGCTTATCCGATGGACTGTCTGCTTCATCCCAAACAGTATGCTCCGGTAATTTCAACAGGAGGATGTGAATCCTGCGGAGAAGACGGAGATTGTATAGACAGCTGCATTTTCGATGCCATAGAAAAAATTCATGGGAAAATATATATTGATCCGCAGAAATGCACCGGATGCGGCGCATGTGTAGATGTCTGCAAAATGGGACGCCTGATTGCAAATAAAGAAATTTATCCTGTGCTGGATATGCTGTGCGACCGTGACAGAGAAGTGTATGCACTGATTGCTCCCGCATTTGTCGGACAGTTCGGAAAAGAAGCGACAGTGGGAAAACTGCGGTCGGCATTTAAACGGATTGGCTTTTTTGGTATGGTAGAGGTGGCGGCATTTGCGGATATTCTGACGTTGAAGGAAGCGCTGGAATTTGACCGTCACGTACAAAAAAAAGGAGATTTTCAGCTTACAAGCTGCTGCTGTCCTGTCTGGATTTCTATGATTCGTGACATCTATAAAGATTTGGCCGGACACGTTCCGGGAGCGGTATCGCCGATGATTGCAGCCGGAAGAGTGGTAAAAAAGCTGCATCCGGATGCCGTTACGGTTTTTATCGGACCATGTCTGGCAAAAAAGAGAGAAGCCAGAGAAGCGGATATTTCAGACGCCATAGATTATGTTCTGACGTTTCAGGAGGTTTTGGATTTTTTTGAAGCGGTCAATCTGGACCCTGCGGCGCTTGCAGAAGATGAAAGGGAGCATTCTTCCAGAGCGGGGCGGATTTATGCCAGAACGTCAGGTGTTTCCGAGGCGGTGAAACGGACTGTGGAGCAGTTAAGTCCGAAGAAAGAGGTAAAGGTAAAAGCGGAGCAGGCAGACGGCGTTTTAGCCTGCAAAGCATTGATTGAGAAAATACAAAAAGGGGAAACAAACGGGAATTTTTTTGAAGGGATGGCATGTAACGGCGGCTGCATTGGCGGACCAAAGGTTTTGATTTCCAAAGAGGAGGCAAAAGATCTGGTCAATGATTACGGTGATGCGGCAGCCTATCAGACGCCGCTGGAAAATCCCTATGTGAAGGAGCTGTTAGAAAGGCTTGGCTTTACGGATATTATGGATTTTCTGGAGCACAGTGATCTTTTGACAAGAGAGTTTGCATGATGAAAAAAAGCTTTCGCGTGAAACAAACGCGGAAGCTTTTTTTTGGAGAAAATGAGACGTTTTGCGGCAGAAAATTGTATTTATATTGAAAGGCAGGTGAGAGGGAATGGGTTCTTCATTGCGTACGGGTGGAGAAATAGAAGAAATTTATAACCGCCATATAGACACAGTATACCGTGTCTGCTTTTCCTTTATGAAAAATGCTGCAGACGCAGAGGACATGGTACAGGAGACATTTTTAAAGCTGATTGCGGGAAACAGGCAGTTTCAGTCGGAAAATCATGAGAAAGCATGGCTGATTGTTACGGCTTCCAATACCTGTAAAAATGCTTTGAAGCACTGGAGGCGGAAAGTAGAAAATATCGACGACTATACAATGCTGTCGGATTCGGCGGCTGCTTCGGAGGATACGATGCTTTCTGCAATTCTTGCATTGCCCGTAAAATATAAAGAGGTGGTTTATTTGTATTATTATGAAGGATATCAAACGCCGGAGATTGCAAAAATGCTGCATTGTTCGGATTCAACGGTGCGGAACCGGCTTGCAAGAGCCAGAAAATATCTGAAAAAAACGATGGATTAGGTGGTGGTTTTGATGAGAAAAGAAATTTATGACGCTTATGAAACAATAAAACCGGATGAAGAGGCAAAAAAAAGAATGTTAAAAAATATAAAATCTCTTTCGGCGGAGGATTTTAACAGGAGGAATGAATCTATGAGAAAAGCAAAATCAAAACGTATGCTGCGTATTGCCGCGGCAGCAGCGGTTGCTGTGATGGTGCCTGTCACAGCGTATGCAACAGGACTGTTCGGGCTGCATGAAATCAATTTGGGGAAGAAAGAATTTGAGGTTCCCGTGCGGATTGAAGATGGGGAAAACAGTACGGAAGATAAATTTGAAATGGCAAAATTTAAGGTGGATATGATTTCTCTTCAGGGGATGGCGGACAGTCCGGAAGCGAAAGCATGCAGCGAATGGACGGATTTTTATGAAAGCTATGACGCGGACGGTTCCATTGCTGCCGAAATAGGAAATGAGCCTACGGAATTCAGGGAAGAATACGGAGCTTATTCCTGCTATACGAAAGAAATGGCGGACAAAATAGATGAACTCTGTGAAAAGTATCAGCTGAAAAAAAGAGAAGAACCTGTGATTGAAGATGATTATAAAAAAATATTGGACAGGTATGGAATCGGGGACATCTTAAAGCCATCGGAAGATGTCATCAATACGATGCAGGGCGAAGTCTGTGATTCAGACGGAAATTTCAATTTGGGAGGAGAAATTACATTTCCGGAAAATCCCGAATGCGCTGTTATATACGAATTCACACGTTCCGTAAAAGGCTTTTTTGATACGGCTGTCTTAAATATCGGGAATGTTGACGAGTATGAGCAGTGGGAATACGAAACCCAATGCGGGGAAACAGTGCTTCTGGCAAAAAACGGCGACAAAGCGCTGATTATTACGGACAAAGAAGAGTCTTTTATTTCCGTTTGCATGGACGGTTATCTCCGGAAAGAGGCAAACAGCGTATGGGAGCCTTATGAAATTAGCAGAGAAGAGCTGGAAAAGATTGCGGACACGTTTGATTTTTTGCTGATTCCGTAAGTGATTTGACAGGAACGCCTTTTTAAAAGAATTGAAAATTAAGACAAGTTTAACTACTATTTGGAACAGCCTGTGCATAAAAATATAGTATACTTTATGAGACTGCTCCAGAGGAGCATGTCATACTGGGATGCCCGGAGGGTACAAAAAAATATACAAAAAATCTTGTCGAAAGTATTGATTTTTTGGCATGGGAACTATATAGTAATATATTAGAGACGGTGTAAAAAACGCCAAAATCTGGTAGTTAAAACATTATTCTTTTAAGGAGGAAATCAAATGTCAAGAGCAAAACAGTCAATGGATGGTAATACGGCTGCCGCACATGTTGCGTATGCGTTTACAGATGTTGCGGCTATTTACCCCATTACACCTTCCAGCCCAATGGCAGATACGGTTGACCAGTGGTCTGCGGCAGGACAGGAAAATATCTTTGGAAATCAGGTAAAAGTAGTAGAAATGGAATCAGAAGCAGGGGCTGCGGGGGCAGTTCACGGTTCCCTTGCAGCAGGCGCTTTAACAACTACTTTTACGGCATCACAGGGACTTTTACTTATGATTCCGAATATGTACAAGATTGCAGGCGAGCAGCTTCCGTGTGTATTTGACGTATCTGCACGTACTGTAGCGACTCAGTCTTTGAACATTTTCGGTGATCACAGTGACGTATATGCCTGCCGTCAGACCGGTTTTGCAATGCTTTGCGAGACAAACCCGCAGGAAGTTATGGATTTAAGCCCGGTTGCCCATTTAGCAACTATCGAAGGCAAAGTTCCGTTTATCAATTTCTTCGACGGATTCCGTACATCTCATGAGATTCAGAAAATCGAGAAATGGGATTATGCAGATCTGAAAGAAATGTGCAATATGGATGCTGTCAAAGCATTCCGTGACCATGCACTCAATCCGGAGCATCCGGCTATGCGCGGTTCCCACGAGAATGGAGACGTATTCTTCCAGCATCGTGAGGCATGTAATCCGGTTTATGATGCGCTTCCGGCAATCGTTGAAAAATACATGGCAAAAGTGAACGAAAAACTCGGTACAAACTATGGTTTATTCAATTACTACGGAGCAGAAGATGCTGACCGCGTAATCGTTGCTATGGGTTCGATTAACGATGTAGCAGAAGAAGTTATTGATTACTTAACAGCAAAAGGCGAGAAAGTCGGACTTGTAAAAGTACGTCTGTACCGTCCATGGGTATCCGAAGCTTTCTTAAAAGCACTTCCGAAGACAGCAAAGAAAGTGGCTGTTTTAGACAGAACAAAAGAGCCGGGTTCTTTAGGAGATCCGTTATACTTAGATGTTGCAGCTACCCTGCGTGAAGCCGGATTAGATGCAATCGTACTGACCGGCGGACGTTATGGCTTAGGTTCGAAAGATACACCGCCGTCTTCTGTATTTGCCGTATACAAAGAGCTTGAGAAAGACGCTCCGAAAGCACGTTTTACTATCGGTATCGTAGACGATGTGACAAACTTAAGCTTACCGGAAGTAAAACCGGCTCCAATCACAGCAGCAGAAGGTACCGTAGAATGCAAGTTCTGGGGACTTGGCGGAGACGGTACGGTAGGTGCAAACAAGAACTCTACCAAAATTATCGGTGACCATACGGATAAATATATTCAGGCATACTTCCAGTATGACTCCAAGAAAACAGGCGGCGTTACCATTTCACACTTAAGATTCGGTGACAAGCCAATCAGAAGCCCATATTACATCAATCAGGCTGACTTTGTAGCATGCCACAATCCGGCTTATGTAAACAAAGGATTTAAGATGGTACAGGATGTAAAACCGGGCGGCGTATTTATGATTAACTGCCAGTGGTCAGATGCAGAATTAGAGCACCACTTAAATGCAGAAGCAAAGAAATATATCGCAGACAACAATATTCAGTTATATACAATCAATGCCATTGACAAGGCAATCGAAATCGGTATGGGCAAACGTACCAACACGATTTTACAGTCCGCATTCTTCAAACTGGCAAATGTAATGCCTATCGATGATGCAGTTGACTTTATGAAACAGGCAGCAAAGAAATCCTACGGCAAGAAGGGTGACGATGTTGTCAACATGAACTACAAAGCTATTGATGCAGGTGTGGACGCAGTACATAAAGTAGAGATTCCCGCTTCCTGGTCTAACCCGGCAGCAGATCCTGCTCCTGCAGAGTTAAAGGGACGTCCGGAAACTGTAAAGATGGTAAAAGAGCTGATGAATCCCATTTCCCTTATGGACGGCGATTCCCTTCCGGTTTCCGCATTTATGGGTAACCCGGACGGCCAGTTCGAGCACGGTGCAGCAGCATACGAGAAGCGCGGTACAGCCGTAACGGTTCCTACCTGGGATGCTGAGAAATGTATCCAGTGTAACCAGTGTGCATTTGTATGTTCCCATGCAACCATCCGTCCGTTTATGTTAAGCGAGGACGAGGTAAAAGCAGCTCCGGGCAACATCAAACTTGCAGATACAAAGCCAAAGGCAAGCGAGTACAAATATACGATGAGCGTATCTCCTTTAGACTGTATGGGATGCGGCGAGTGTATTACCGTATGTCCGGTGGGCGCTATCGCTATGGTTCCCCAGGAATCCCAGGCAGAAGAGCAGCCGGTATTCGATTACTTGGTAGCAAACGTAGGCAAGAAACCTGGAATGCCTGCAGACAATACTGTAAAAGGTTCTCAGTTCAACCAGCCGCTGCTTGAGTTCTCAGGCTCCTGTGCAGGTTGTGCGGAAACTTCTTATGCACGTTTGATTACACAGTTATTCGGAGAGCATATGTATATCTCCAATGCAACAGGATGTTCCTCAATCTGGGGAGGTCCGGCTGCAACATCACCATATACGGTAAATAAAGATTCCAAGAAAGGTCCGGCATGGGCAAACTCCTTATTCGAGGACAATGCAGAGCATGGACTTGGAATGCAGATTGGACAGAAAGTACTTCGCGACCAGGCGATTGCAAGTGCGGAAAAATCTGCATCTTCCGATAAAGCAAGCGCAGAATTCAAAGCTGCTTTTGCAAAATTTATGGAGACAAAAGACGATACAAGAGCAAATGCAGCAGCTACAGACGCACTTGTTGCAGAGCTTGAAAAAGCAGCGGCTGCAGGATGCCCGGGCGCACAGGCAGCTCTTGAAAAGAAAGATTATCTGGCTAAGAAATCCATCTGGATTTTCGGCGGCGACGGATGGGCTTATGACATCGGCTTCGGCGGATTAGACCATGTACTTGCTTCCGGTGAAAATGTAAATGTCATGGTATTTGATACAGAGATGTATTCCAATACCGGCGGTCAGGCTTCCAAAGCTTCCAACATCGGCGAGGTTTGCCAGTTCGCGGCTTCCGGTAAAGATATTGGAAAGAAGAGCCTTGCAGAAATCGCTATGAGCTACGGCTACGTTTATGTGGCACAGATTGCTCTTGGCGCAAATATGGCACAGGCTGTGAAAGTAATCGCAGAAGCAGAAGCTTACAACGGACCGTCTCTGATTATCGGATATGCTCCATGTGAGCTTCACGGTGTAAAGGGCGGTATGAACCACTGCCAGGATGAGATGAAGAAAGCAGTTGCAGCAGGCTACTGGAATCTCTTCTCTTTCAATCCGGCATTAAAGGCAGAAGGCAAGAATCCGTTTACTCTGACATCCAAACCGGGTGACGGAACATATCAGGATTTCTTAAATAACGAGACACGTTACAGCCGTCTGGCAAGGTCCTTCCCGGAGCGTGCAGAGAAATTGTTCGCAGAATCCGAGCAGGCTGCAAAAGACCGTTATGAGCATCTGTTAAGATTAGTAGAGCTTTACAAATAATTTAGAATACAGATGAAATAAGTAAAATAAAAGGCGCAGTTCATAATTATATGATGCTGCGCCTTTTGTTTTATAAAAGTACTTGTAATCCCGATAAAAATTCGTTAGAATATCAATATCGGCATTGGGGAACTCCTTGGATCGGACGGGAAAAGGAGTAATGCGAATGAAGAAAAATATAGGAATAGTAATTTGTCTGGCTGCAGTTATTTTGTCAGGCTGCGGCAAAGATTCCCAGTCTTATTTTGAAGAATCATCTGAATGGACAGAGGAAGCATCTGTTTTGGAGCCGGCAGCAGAAGAACATGAGACCAGTGAAGAGGAGAAATACTGCGTTTATGTCTGCGGCGCCGTGAAAAGTCCGGGGGTATATGAACTTCCGGCAGGAGGACGTATTTACGAAGCGATTCTTATGGCAGGCGGATTTTTGGAAAATGCCAGTAAAGACAGTATCAATCAGGCCGAAGAGGTAGCAGACGGCCAGATGATAAAAATACTGACAGAAGAAGAGGCAGAGGCACAGCCTTTGGCGCAGGAGGATCTTAAAAATACAGACGGCAGAGTAAATCTCAATACTGCAAGTGCAGAGGATCTGATGAGTCTTCCCGGCATTGGTGAAGCGAAAGCGATGAGTATCCTCTCTTACAGAGAAGAGCACGGAAGATTTTCTTCAATTGAAGATATTATGAATATTACAGGAATTAAGGAAGGCGTCTATTCTAAAATCAAAGATTACATAACTGTAAATTGAGGTGTTAAAATGGCAAAAAAGGTTCTCGTAGTAGATGATGAAAAATTAATTGTAAAAGGTATCCGTTTCAGTTTGGAACAGGACGGAATGGAAGTAGAGTGTGCTTATGACGGAGAAGAAGCGCTCCGTATGGCTTCGGATCATGAATATGACCTGATTCTTCTGGATATTATGCTGCCAAAGATGAACGGGTTTGAAGTCTGTCAGCATATTCGTGAATTTTCCAGTGTGCCGATTGTTATGCTGACGGCAAAAGGGGATGACATGGATAAGATTCTGGGCCTAGAGTACGGCGCGGACGATTATATTACAAAACCGTTTAATATATTAGAAGTAAAAGCAAGGATTAAGGCAATTATGCGCCGTGTTTCTACCGGGAAGCAAAAACAGGAGAAGTCATCTGTGATTGAAAGCGGCGACCTTAAGATGGACTGTGAGAGCCGGTCTCTTTTTGTAAAAGGCAAAGAAATTAATCTGACGGCAAAAGAATTTGATCTGCTGGAGCTTTTGGTGACAAATCCCAATAAAGTGTACAGCAGGGAACGTCTGCTGAATTTAGTCTGGGGCTATGAGTATCCCGGAGATGTGAGAACGGTAGACGTCCATGTCAGGAGAATGCGCGAGAAAATCGAAAGCAATCCAAGTGAACCGAAATATGTGCACACCAAATGGGGTGTAGGTTATTATTATCAGGGTTAGTCAGGTGTAAAGATGTCAAAGAAAAAATTTCGTGATTTTTTTAAAAGTCTGAAATTCCGTCTGGTTCTTTTGTTTCTGTTCGTCGGAATTTTGCCAACAGTTGTGCTTCGGATTGGAATACT
>CAOKHR010000016.1 GCA_948468325.1 uncultured Lachnospiraceae bacterium
TAAAGTGTTTGGAGATTCTACCCGTATCAGAATTCTGTTTGTATTGTTTGAAGCAGAGGTCTGCGTCTGTGATTTGGCGGAAGCTCTTCATATGACGCAGTCCGCAGTTTCACATCAGCTTAGAATTTTAAAACAGAATAAACTGGTAAAAGGAAGAAGAGAAGGAAAGTCGGTTTTTTATTCGCTGGCAGATTCTCATGTGCGTACGATTATTGCCCAGGGAAGAGAGCATATCGAAGAGGATTAGAATGACAGGCAATGAAAATATAAATGCGGCATAGAATAAAAGAAAAAGAGGTTTTTCATGTTACAGATTACGCCTCGTCTTAGTTTTATGAAATTGTTTACGGATAACAGGCCGCGTGCCTATGCGCAGATACAGGGAGGAGAAAAAGATCCGGGTCTGCAGGGATATGTTTATTTTTATGATGTTTCAAACGGAGGCCTTTTAATTGAAGCAGAAGTATTTGGACTGCCGGAAAAGGGAAATCTGGACGGGCCTGCTTTTTTTGGATTTCATATACATGAAAAGGGAGACTGCTCAGATCAGTTTTCCAAAGTCGGAGGCCACTATAACCCCTGGGACAGACCGCATCCCCATCATTCCGGAGATATGCCTCCGCTGCGCTCATCCGACGGATATGCATGGCTTGCTTTTTATGATGACAGTCTGGAGCTTTATGATGTTGTAGGAAGGGCTGTTATCGTGCATGAAAATGCAGATGATTTTACTTCACAGCCATCGGGGAATTCCGGAACCATGATAGCGTGTGGAGTAGTTACCCTGATATAATAGCCAGGCAGGTTTCTTATTGCATTCTGGTGTGGAATTGTGTTAATATAGTTTCAGGCAAAAGATTGGAGTGAGGAAAATGGATGAAGAAAGATTAAATCAGGATGGGGAACAGGAAAGTTTAAAAGAGGAAAAACCGGAAATTACATGGGAAGAAGTAGAGCAGGGATTATATAAAGATAATACACCGCAGCCGCGCGGAGAATATCATGAACAGACGGCTGCGCAGAACAATATGTATCAGCAGAATACGTATGGACAAAATGCATATGGGCAGAATGCATATCAGCAGACATGCGGGACACCACAGCAGCCGCGGGAGGATCAGGGATTTGGCATTGCGTCTTTGGTGCTTGGAGTTGCGTCTCTGGTGCTTTTTTGTACCTGTTTAAATTTTCTGACGGGAATTTTGGCAATTGTATTTGGAATTGTCCAGCTCACAAAAACAGGCAGCAAAAAGGGAATGGCGATTGCAGGCATTATTATGTCGGCAGTTTCATTTGTCGTTGCAATTGTGTTTTGGGTTATACTATTGCTCTCTTCGGATTTTCAGGAGAGCTTTGAGAGAGCCTACCGTAATGGCCTGAATGATGATTATTATTCCGAGTATAATTTCCCTGATTTTTATGATGACTATTATGATGATTATGACAGCCGTCATGATGGCACTTTCTAAATGATAACCTGAGTAAAAAATTTGTTTATATAGAAAGCAGTAAAATGCCGGAAAGTTTTATGATTTTAATCATTTAAAGCTTTTCGGTATTTTTTGCTTTATAATCGAAAAAATCAGAAAAAATGTCTGGACTTAAAGCTTATTTGACACGTATTTTACCTCTGTATTATACTGAAAAGAAAAACGAATGAGAAAGGAGCCGGCATGAAATTTCTTCATCTTTCAGATCTTCACATCGGAAAGCGTGTCAATGAATTTTCCATGATTGAAGACCAGAAGTACATATTAAAGCAGATACTTTCCATCACAGAACAAAAGCAGGTGGATGCCGTAATCATAGCGGGGGATATTTATGATAAATCTGTCCCGTCCGCAGAAGCCGTACAGGTGTTTGACTGGTTTCTTACGGCACTTGCCGACCAGAAGAGAAAAGTATTTGCCATCAGCGGAAATCATGATTCTGCAGAGCGGATTGCGTTTGGCGCACAGCTTATGAGCAGCAGAGACGTATACGTATCACCTGTTTATGACGGAACCGTATCTAAAATTTCGCTGACAGATGCATATGGGGAGGTTATGGTTTATCTGCTTCCCTTTATCAAACCGGCGGCCGTGCGCCATGCGCTGGAAAACGAGCAGGAAGAAAATCTGCCGGAAAGTTATCAGGAGGCAGTAGAAATTGCGGTAAAACGCATGGACGTAGACAGGAAAAAACGGAATATACTTCTGGCACATCAGTTTGTTACAGGCGCCGGACGCTGCGACTCGGAAGATGTCAGTGTCGGAGGCCTTGACAATGTGGATGCAGAAGTATTTGACGCATTTGACTATGTGGCGCTGGGGCATATCCACAGTCCGCAGTCTGTCAAAAAAGCAACGGTACGTTACTGCGGAACGCCGTTAAAATATTCATTTTCGGAGGCAGAACAGAAAAAGTCGGTTACCGTTGTCGAGATGAAAGAAAAAGGGCAGACAGAGATAGATACCGTACCGCTTTATCCGCTGCATGACATGCATATTTTAAAAGGCACATATCTGGAAATTATGGCAAAAGATTCTTATCCGGATGTGGCGAAAGATGATTATATCAAAGTGATACTGACGGATGAGGAAGATATTCTGGACGGTATGCAGAAACTGCGCACGAAATATCCGAATCTGATGCAGCTGGAATACGACAATAACAGAACAAGAAAAAATCGGGCAGTAGAAGTAATACAGGATATGGAACAAAAATCGGAGATGGAATTATTTGAGGAGTTTTATGCGCTTTTAAATAATCAGCCGATGAGCGAAATACAAAGAAAATTTATGTTACAGCTGCTGGAAGAAATACGGGAGGGATAGCATGAAACCAATCAGACTTACAATCAGCGCATTCGGCCCCTATGCCGGAAAAACAGAACTGGATTTTGAACGGCTGGGAGGACATGGGCTGTATTTGATTACCGGAGACACCGGAGCCGGAAAAACGACGATTTTTGACGCTGTTACCTATGCATTGTACGGAGAAGCCAGCGGCGGCGTGCGCAAAGCCGATATGTTTCGCAGCAAGTACGCAAAAGCCGGTACGCCTACTTTTGTAGAATTTGTATTCAGTTATGCCGGAAAACAATATACGGTAAGGCGGAATCCGGAATATATGCGCCCGAAAGAAAGAGGCAGCGGATATACGACGCAGAAGGCGGATGCGCTTCTTATCTTTCCCGATGCAAGAGAACCGGTTACAAAACTGGAAAAAGTGACAAAAGCAGTGACAGAGCTGATTGGTCTGGACCGCAGGCAGTTTACGCAGATTGCAATGATTGCACAGGGAGATTTCCAAAAGCTTCTGCTTGCAGGAACAGAGGAGCGCATTAATATTTTCCGGCAGATATTTCATACCGGTATTTATCAGACGATACAGGAGCGGTTAAAGGAAGAAACAAGCGGACGTGAAAAGGCATACCATGAGTTGAAGCGCAGCATGGATCAGGATATGGACGGGATTGCCGCTGCCGGGGATACGCCTGTTTCTGCAAAATTAGCGGAGCTTAAAAAAGAAAAGTTTGACGGCAGAATCAGTGACGGAATGGAGCTGTTAGAAGAGCTTTGCAGCGAGGATAAAAAAGCACTGGAAGAATTGGAAAAAGAAATTCTGAATCTGGAAGAACAGATTCAATACGATGATCAGCTGCTTGGAACCGTTCGGAAAGTCAGGGAGCAGAAGGACGAGCTGAAAGAAAAAGAGAAGCTGTCAGAAGAGCAGAAACCAAAATTGCAGCAGGCAAAAGAAAGATTTGAGGAAGCAAAGCAAAAGGCGGAAGCTGCAGAGCCGCTTGCCAGAGAGATTGATGCGCTTAGGGAAAATCTGAAAATATTTGACGCCCTGAAAAAGGAGCAGGAAGAAAAAGAAAAAGAAGAGCGTCAGATTAAAGAAGAAAAGCAGAAGATTTTGGAATTAAAAGAAGACAGCCGGAAGCTGGAAGAGATACTGAAAGCGGATGAGAAAGAGTTCGAAGCGCTTGCATCTGCGGGTGAAAAGGAAAGACTTTTACAAGAGAGAAAAGAAACGAAAACGCGGGAATATAACGGTTTAAAAATGCAGAGCGAAAGCTTAAATCTTGAAATCGAAGCGCAGAAAAATACAGAAGAGGAATATAAGAAAGCGCTGGAAATATATAAAACGCTGGAAGAGGAAATACAAAAACAAAAGGAGCAGCTGAAAGCTCTGGAAGGACGGGATACGGCGTTTGACGGGGTACGGGCAGTTCAAAAAGAATTAAACAGTGTCAGGGAAGCGTTAGAAAGCGGAGAAGAGAGTCTTTCAGAAGTGAAACGGCAGACAAAGGAAGAAGAAAAAAATCAAGAGGAGCTGCATGAGAAAGAAAGCAGTCTGAAAGAAGCGGAGCAGAAAAGAGAAGCAGAGCAAAAAGAGCTTTCCAATGCCCAAAAAGAGGAAGTAAACTGCCGCCATGAAGTGGAAAAAGCAAAAGACAGGCTTAGTGCATTTTTGGAGATTTTAAACGGTCTGGAAGAATTAGAAAAAGAAACGGCAGAACTTTTAAAAGCATGCGAACAGATGAAAAAGCAGGCGGATGAACGGGAGAATGAGCTTTCTGTTTTGAAAAAAGAGCAAAAAGAGCTTAAGGATATAGATACCAGAATTCTGCGCCTGAATCAGAGGAAAGAATCATTGAAAGAGCTGCGGAAAGCGTTAGACAGACAAAAAGAAATTCAAAAAGAACTGTCACACGCGCAGGCGGCTTATCAGAAAGCATTTGGGGAAAAAGAACAGGCAGAGGCTGCATACCACAGTATGGAGCAGATGTTTCTGAATGCACAGGCGGGGATTTTGGCCGGAAAATTAAAAGAAGGAGAAGCGTGTCCCGTCTGCGGTTCCGTGCATCATCCGGTTTTGGCAGAAATTCCGGAAACTGTGCCCCAAAAGGAAGAGTTAGACAGCGAAAAAGAGCGTCTGACAAACATACAGGCAAAAGCAGCGGCTCTTAGTGAAAAGGCAGGACAACTGGCAAAGCAGCAAAAAGAATCTGCTCAGGAAGCAGGCCGTCAGATGTCACAGCTGTTCGGCTGCGCAGAAAATGACGGACAGATTTTGCCGGACGATATGGAAGCATGGCAGGCACAGGCAGAGGAAGAAGAAAAAAATACAGACAGAGAAATAAAAGCGTCTAAAAAGCTGAAAAAAAGAAGTACGGAACTTGAAGCGCAGATTACCGAAAAAGAGTCAGAGCAGAAAAAAGCAGAAGCAGAACGACAGCAAAAAGAGCGGGAATCTGCGAAGAAAAACGGACAGCTTGCAGAAAAAACCAGACGTTTGGAAAAAATGCTTTCAGAACTTGAAATTGCGGATTCCGTACAGAAAAATCACGAGGACGTAAAAGATTATCTGGAGCAGGTTTTAGCAGAGTGTGAGGAAAGGCGGGCACAGGCAGAGCAAAAGAATAAGCGTCTGGCTGCATTAAATCAGATTGAAGAGGAGCAGAAGAAAGAAAAGAAGGAATTAGAACAGAAACTTTCCGAAAGTCTGCAGACGAAAGAAAGTCTGAAAGGGCAGGAGAAGATTTTAAATGAGAATATCAGTAAATATAAAGAAGAAGCATATGCTGTGCTGCAGCAGGCCGGAAAATATCTGACGCGTTTGTGGGAAGGAGATAATCCGGTACAAAAGGAAGAAGATGTGCTCTGCAGGCTCGGAGTATGTCAAAAACTGCTGGAAACAAGGGAAGATACGCTTCTGAAAGAAATTAAGCAGAAAGAGCGTCTGGAAGAAGACAATCAGAAAAAGGAAGAGCAAAAAGAACAAAAGCAAAAAGAGATGCATGAGCTGGAAAAGCAGCTGGAAGGCATACGGGGAAAACGGATGGAAAAAGAAGAAGCCGTATTGCAGACACTTCGAAATTATCATACGGCAGCACAGGAAAATCAGCCTCTGAATGACAGAATTGAAAAAGTGCGAAAACAGCTGGAAGAAGACTTAAGTTCTCTGAAAGATGAAATTGCAAAAAATCAGAACGAATTGCAGAGGAAAAAGCAGCTGGAAGCAGAGATTCCGAAAAAGAAAAAAGAAAAGACAGAGCTTGAAGACAGGATTCGAAAAACAGAGCTTTCCGTCAGAGGTAATGAGGAGAAATTAAGCGGCAGAAGCGAAAAAATAGAAGAATTAAAAAGCCAGAGAAAGGCTGGGAGCAGGGAGGCCGCAGAAGCAGACATACAGGAAAAAGAAGCAAAAAGGACAGAGCTTTTGAATTCTCTGGGAAAAGCAGAAGCTGCCTATAAAGAATGCCAGACAGGCAATGAACGCCTTTTGGCAGCAGTCGAAACGTTAAGAAATCAGATTTTGGAAGCCGGTGAGGCAAGGAAAGTTTCGGAAGAAGAGATACTTTCCGGAAAAGAAAAGAAACAGCAGAAGAGAGTATATCTGACGAAAAAAAGAGATGAGAAATACACGGCATTTCAGACGAATGACAGGATTTTTAAGCAGGTGAAAAAAAAGCAGAAAAATATTATAGAAGCAGAGGAAGCGTATCAGTGGATTAAATCACTCTATGATACAGTAAGAGGCGATTTAAAAGGCAAACAGAGGATTAATCTGGAAACGTATATTCAGATGACATATTTTGACCGCATCATACGGCGGGCAAATTTGCGTCTGCTTACGATGAGTGGCGGACAGTATGAGCTGAAACGGGCGGAAGATGAGGCGAATTCAGACAACAGAAAAAAGGCCGGCCTTGAGCTTTGTGTTATTGACCACTATAATGCGACGGAACGAAGCGTAAAGACATTGTCCGGCGGCGAATCGTTTCAGGCATCGCTGTCGCTTGCACTGGGGCTTTCCGATGAAATCCAGTCGAATGCCGGAGGAATCCGCTTAGAGTCCATGTTTGTCGATGAGGGCTTTGGTTCGCTGGATGAAGAATCGTTAAGTCTGGCAATGAAATCGCTGGTGAGCCTTGCGGAAGATAACCGTATCGTTGGAATTATATCACATGTTGCAGAGCTGAAAGAGAAGATTGAGAAAAAGATTGTTGTTACAAAAAGCAGAGACAAAGACGGTATCAGCAGTGATGCGCGGGTGGTAACAGATTAGAAAGGAAATGATAAAAATATGAAAAAAGATAAAGCAGCCCGTCTGCTTTCGATGTATGACAGACTTTCCAGCGGAAAAATACTTTTAAAAGCAGAGGAAGCAGAATATTTCGAGGTAAATGAAAAGAGTATCCAGAGGGATATTGAAGAAATCAGGGAATATTTAGACGAACAGGCAGCACTGACAGGAAGCAGGAAAGAATTGATTTATGATTACAAAAATCATGGTTACCGGCTGGAACAGTCAGATGGAGGAATGCTTACAAACGAAGAGATACTGGCTGTAGCAAAGATCCTGTTGGACAGCAGGGCATTTTTAAAAGAAGAAATGATGAGCATTTTGGACAGGCTCTTATCCTGCTGTGTTCCCAAAGAAAATCAGAAGTTAGTGAATGAACTGATTGCAAATGAAAAATATCATTATATTGAATTGCAGCATAAAAAAGTTTTCTTAAATCTTATGTGGGAAATCGGAACGGCAATCCATGAAAGCCGCTATATCGAAATTGCATATGAAAGGAGCATAGATCATCGGATTGTAAATCGTAAAGTGCAGCCGTTAGCAATTATGTTTTCTGAATTTTATCTTTATCTGGCGGCACATATTGAAAATATTGACCGTGAAAAAGAATTTGAAAATGCCAATGATAAGTTCCCGACAATTTACCGTATCGACAGGATACAGAGTTTAAAAGTATTAAAAGAACAGTTTAAAATTCCCTACAAAGACCGTTTCGAAGAGGGAGAATACCGGAAGCGGATACAGTTTATGCAGGGAGGACGCATGCAGCGGACAAAATTCTGGTATCGGGGCAGCAGTATTGAAGCCGTTTTAGACCGCCTGCCGACTGCGAAAATTATAAAAGAAGAAGACAATAGAGTTTTGATTTCGGCAGAAACATTTGGAAAAGGAATTGATATGTGGCTCAAGAGCCAGGGAGATTTTGTGGAGGTGATACAAAATCAATAAAAAATTCTGCAATGGACAAAAAGTGTCTATCTAAAATGTTATGATGCAAAAAACAGAAATTATGTGTCTGACAGATTTGAAAGCCATTCGTCCATAAGTTGCAGCAGTATTTGTTTGGAAGACGGAGAAAGAGAACGGTATTTCCGGAGAAGAAGCAGCTCATTTTCATTTAAAGCAGTTTCCGTAGTCTCCTCAATTTTATGTGCGCAGGAAGAATAGCCGATGAGATAGTCGACAGAGACATCAAAAAAATCGGCCATGGTTTTTAACATATTAAAATCTGGTTCTGTAATATGTTTTTCATATTTATAGATAGACTGCTGGCTGCAGCCAAGGTTTTTGGCAAGCGCCTGCTGGCTTAAGCCCTTGGCGAGCCGTAAGGATTTTAAATTGTTCATGATCATTCTCCTGCGTATTATTTTTATTGTATCAGGAAATTCAAATAAGATACAAAACTCAAAAGATGTTGCATATAAAACTTTTTTGGATTATACTAGAAGCATGAAAAATGTCAGAATGAGGAAACGGAGGAGAGATACGAATGATTTGTTCAAATTGCGGAAAAGAAATGGGAGACGGCGCAGAGTTTTGTCCGGAATGCGGAGCAAGGGCAGAATCGGCAGGAGTGCCAAAAGAAAATACAAATACCGCGCAGACATCGAATGGCGATTCCAGGCTTGAGGTCAGAGAGGACTATGCGGAGCTTTCCGTGATGACGGAAAAAGTACGGAAAAGTGAAAAAATGTGGAGCATAGTCGGGAAAGTCTTTGCTGTTTTGGTACTGCTTTTAATTGGCAGGGGGATTTTTAAGAGTGTTGTGCCGATTGCCAACGGAGAAGAGTCCGTCTGGTATTTAATCGCTGAGATTGCTGCGGCTGTTCTTGTCAGCTGCGGTATAGTCGATTTGTTTTTGGAAATTACGCTGCCGAGAGTGAATGCAAAGAAAAATATGCTGGCAGAGGAATATTTAAAACAAATTTTAGTAAATGACAATCTGTCGCTTATGAAAGCAGTCAATGAGATGAACTGTTCTGCCGTAAAGAATGCATATATGGATGAAAACGGAAACGTATGCATTCAGGCAAAGCGGTATAAGTATACTTTTCGGCATGAAGAGGGGGCGCTTACTCTTGTAACAGGAAAGGACAGCTACAAAGCAGCTCTGGAAAAAGAAGCCATTGCCGGATGCCTGTTAAAATTTTTATCTCCGCAGGCGCCTGTCAATGCATATGAAAATGCACGTTTCAATGCGCGCTTATCGAACATGAAGTGGATTCTGGCAGGAGCGGCTCTTGTCAGCGGTGTCACGGCAGTTTTGCTGATGGTTCAGCCGGATTTGATGGAGGGTACGAATAAATATGTCCGTATGGTGAAATCCGGTTGTCCGGAAGCTTATCCGGATATTAGCTATGGGGATGCGTTTGACGCTTTCTTTGAAGATACCAGCTGGGAATATTTTGAATCAGATAAAGGTCTGGATGTCGTAGAGTTTCATGGAAAATGTTATCGTGAAGACGAAAAAATAAATGTTGAGATGCAGTTTGTACTGGATGAGGAAGACGGGACATTTGAATTGTATGCCGTAACGATAGACGACGAGCCGCAGATGGAGCTGACCAACGGATTTTTGCTGCTTAAAATTTTTGAAAGTTATAGTTCCGAAGACGGCACAAAGGAACTTACGGATGACGATATAAATGAGAGTAAACAAAGTTCTTCTTCAGAAGAAAAGGAGATAAAACAGGAGGATAAGCAGGAAGAAAAGCAAGAGGAGGAGCAGGTGGATTATGCAGAACTCGGAACAGATTTGTCTTATCCGGTTATGTTTCTCGGATATGCAGACGGCTATTCCCCGTGTCCCGTTATGGTGAATGAAGAGTCTGCGGGTGCAGCAAAAACCGGCACATATGAAGAAATGACAGCAAGCCTGATAAATGATGACGAAATATTATATGCGGAACCGATGATGTATGATAAAGAAATTTATACAGCCACGAAATGGGATGCGCCGGAGGCGGAATGGTATGACGGACTGTTGTCATATGATCAGTTTTTATCCATGATTAACTGGATGCAGGACGTTCATGATGTGACAGGAGCAAATAATATTTACAGCGGCGGTTCATGGGATGATGTAAAGATGCTGGCAGGGCGATGGAGCGGCGGAGGCAGCGAACTTGCAATCAGTATTTTTTCCGATTTTTCTTATGTTTCTGCTTACTCTGAAGTCGGTAATATTACTATCGGGAATGAGAGCGGCACAGCTTATCTGATTGGAACGGGAGAAAATGATGTATATGTCTGGTGTTACATGGATAATGACGGGCAGATCATGCTCCGTTATCAGGATAACGGGGAAATGGAGGCGTGGTTTGCAACAGAAGAATCCGGCATAGAATCCGGTACGCAGTTTGAGTGTGTGGAGAGATTTGAGTCATAAAAATGAAAAGTTCATGTTTACGGTGCAGCCCCAGGCGTTTTGGGGCATTTGCCTGTGTTGAGATAAATTGTCTGATAAATAATAGAGAAAAAAACGAAAGAGGTATATAATGGGAAAGAGAGAGAAGAAAATTGAAGTTATCAGAAAATACATTAATCAGGTAGGAGGGACATCCTGGCCGGGATATGCCTATGAAAAGATTCCCAAAAGTCTGGCATCGAATGCCCGCTATGCCTATGCGGGAGCAATACAGACACAGGATATTTTGGGATTAGTAGATATAACGATAACGGGAAATGGAAAAAAAGGAATAGTCTTTACGGAATATAAGGCGTATTATGACAATGGGTTTTTAGAAAACAGGGGAAGCGTATCTTATCAGGAAATTTATGAAAGCGGAAAAATTCCGGGCGGAATACTCGGTACATCATACAATAAACAGGCATTGATTGAATTATTAAGCAAACTGGCTGATATTGAAGGTGCAAACTTGGGAGATACGGTTAACGAGACGCTGGACAGCCTGACACAGGGAGTGCAGACAGTAACGGATACGATAGGTAAAGTGGCAAGGCTTTTTAACAGCGTTGTAACTGTGTTTGACAGTCTTGAAGGGGATGAAGAAGATGGAGAAAATGAAAGGAATCCGGAAGATGAAGAATCTGTTTAAGGAGAATTTTTTATGGGACAGGTAGAAGAACGGACAAATATATTGAGAAAATACTATAAACAAATCGAAATATCATATGGTTTTGATATTCGGGGGAATATTTCTTCTAAAAAGCTCGACCATGCATTAAAGAAATTTGCATCGGGAACAGACAGATCCTCTGTTATCGGATTTTATGATACAACGATTACGGGAAACGGAAAGTTGGGATACTTATTTACAGATACAAAAGTCTGTTATTTGGAAACACTGGAAAAGCCCAAAAAGATATGGTATGACGAAATTGAAAGCGTAGAGCTTTTGAATCCGGCAAAAAAGGATTGTGACCGCAGCTTAAGATTTTATATGAAAGACGGGACGACGATTACATGGAACAGCTGTTTTTTGAATAAGACACCTTTGCGTAACTTTTTTAATGAAATATTACAGGCGGTGCGCCAGCCGAAAAGGGAAGAAAATCAGAAAGCTGTACGAAATGAAGCTTCTGATTTTTGGGGAGCAGTAGCCGGAGGAATCGCGGCAGGAAATTATGGAAATGTTAACCGCTCTTATGAAGAAGAGAAGTTTCATTCGAGACAGGGACATGGATTTGCGGCGGAGCGGGCGAATCATTTATTTGACAGGATGACCGGGCATGATGCAAAAATTGTCGGAGACGATAACGCCAAAAACGGCGCAGACCGGATAGTAGACGGCATTTCTATCCAGTCAAAGTACTGCGCAACCGGTTCGCGCTGTATCAAAGAATGTTTTGAAGAAGACGGAAAAGGTGCATTTCGGTATATGCAGAATGGGAAGCCGATGCAGATTGAAGTGCCGGCAGATAAATATGAAGATGCTGTCCGTGCAATGGAAGAGAAAATCCGCAGAGGCCAGGTCAAAAACGTAACCGATCCCAAAGAAGCAAGAGAGATTGTGCGAAAAGGGCATTTTACGTATGAGCAGGCAAAAAATATTGCCAAAGCAGGAACTGTGGAATCATTGACGTATGATGCCGTGAATGGAGCGATTATTGCAACGTCGGCATTTGGTGTGACGGCATTGGTGACATTTGCCTCCTCTATATGGAACGGAGAGGACGGCGAGATTGCATTAAAAGCGGCTACATATTCCGGTTTGAAAGTGGGCGGCACGGCATTTGTCACAAGTATTATTGCAGGCCAGCTGTCGAAAGCCGGATTAAACAGCGCTCTGGTGGGAAGCTCCGAGGCGATTGTGTCATTGATGGGGCCAAAGGCTTCCGCCGTTTTAATCAATGCTTTCCGGAGCGGCAGTAAAATTTATGGAGCGGCAGCCATGAAAAGCGCGGCAAAACTTTTGCGGGGGAATGCGATTACGGCAGGAGTTACAGTAGTTGTGATGTCTTCTTTTGATATTGCCAATATATTCAGGGGAAGAATTTCCGGAAAGCAGTTATTTAAAAATCTGACAAATACTGCAACAACTGTTGCAGGAGGAACGGGAGGATGGATGGCCGGAGCGGCAATAGGTTCTGCGATTCTTCCGGGTGTAGGAACAATTGTCGGCGGTCTGCTGGGCTCGATCGGAGGAGGCGCTGCAGCCGGAAAAGTGAGCGATACCGTTTTAGATTCCTTTATTGAAGATGATGCAGATGAAATGGTTGAAATTATACAGGAAGAGTTTACAAAAATGGCAAAGGATTATCTTTTGAATCAGAAAGAAGCGGAAAAGGCGGTAGACAGGTTAAGCGAAAAACTGGATGGGAAATTGCTGAAGGATATGTTTGCGGAAAACGACCGTGGAGCATTTGCCAGAAGACTGCTTGAACCGATCATTGATGCCGAAACTGCTTCAAGAAAAAGAATATCCGTTCCGAGTGAAAAGCAGATGATAGAAGCAATGAGGGAGGTATTGGAGGATATATCGGATCATCCTGAAAATGCTTATGCGTAGAGAGTATGCTTTAAATAGGCAGAACAGGGTTTTTGGTGTTCTGCTTATTTTTGTGCCTGAGTATGCGGAAAGACTTTGGCAGGTATATTGTGCATAAAAAGGGAGCTGTCTGTCAGCTCCTTTTATGTTATAATCAATGGAGAATAATTCTGACCCACAGCAGAGGAGAGGATTTCTATGCATGCATTAAATGCCAGTAATATTTCAAAAAGCTATCAGACATCAGGGGAGACGGCCAAGGTTTTGCGGGGTGTAAATCTGCAGATTGCCAGAGGTGAAATGGCGGCCGTTATGGGACCGTCCGGCAGCGGCAAAACGACACTTCTTCATGTACTGACCGGAATAGATACGCCGGATGATGGCGATGTGGCCATAGGCGGAGAGAATTTTGCGCAGCTTTCGGAAGAGGAAAGGGCTCTCTTCCGCAGAAAGCACATGGGAATGATTTTTCAGGATTTTCAGCTTTTAGAGAGCTTAACCGTAAAGGAAAACATGCTTCTTCCTTTGATTCTGGACAAAAAAGACGCGGATGTACAAAAGGCGGCTCTGGAGAAAGTTATGGATGCGCTTGGCATTGGGGATCTGGCGGATAAAGGGATTATGGAAATATCCGGAGGCCAGAAGCAGAGAGCTGCAATCGGAAGGGCAGTAATGAATGAACCGGAGATTATTTTTGGGGACGAGCCGACTGGAAGTCTGGACCGAAAGACGACAGGAGATGTGATGCGCTGTATGGTCCGGATGAACAGGCAGTCCGGCATCAGCTTTCTGATTGTAACGCATGATGTGTATACGGCATCTTTCTGTGACAGAGTGTTGTTTCTGCAGGACGGAAAGCTGGCTTTAGAAGTGAAAAAAGAAAAAGATGAAAAAAGCTTTCAGGAGGACATTTTAAAAACGCTGTATGCTCTGGGAGGTGGCAGGGATGACCTTTTTTGACATATCCAAAAAGATGCTGCGTTTCGGGTTTGACAGATACCGATTGTATTTTTTATGCAATGTATCTGCGGCAACGCTGTTCTGCTGTTTTGCTCTTATTTTTTCAAACCCTGCGTTTATGAATGGACAGATTGTAAATTCATCCATATCCGGAAATATTTTTTTGCCGGCCGTTGTGTCTGCGGTATTTTTAATTTTTTTTCTGCCGGTGTCCTGTCAGGCATTTCTGTCTTCCAGAAAGCAGGAGTACGGAGTGATGTTTTCTCTGGGCATGAGCAGAAAGGAAGGAGTTTTTCATCTGTTTTTTGAGCATACTGTCGTATCATTATCAGCATTGGCGGCAGCGTTGGCAGCCGGAACAGTATTGTCATTTTTGTTTTTTGCCGTAATCCTCTATGGAATAGGCATCACAGGAGTACAATGGCAGTTTTGTTCGGAAGCATATAAAATTACATTTATTTTGTATGCGGCGGTTACGGCAGCAGCATTTGTCTGGAATGGCGGAAAGTTTATGCGGGATAAAATAGGCATTCTGCTGAAAGCAAAGTACCGGTCAGAAAAAACAGGAAAATTTTTTAAGCTTTTAAACAGGCTTGTACCAGGATATATGAACCGTCATTTTGTAGCGTGGTCATTTGTCCGCAGACATAAAAAAGTGTGGATTTTTAAGTACACATTTGCAGCGGTCATTGTGGCGGCAGCGGCTTTACTGATGGGCAGCTGTATTACAATGTATCCGGGGTTTTTGCGGGATGCGGAAAATTATTCGCCTTATGATATGGTGTATGCCCAAATCGACGGGATGAATCAGGATCCCATACAGGAGGCAGTCCGGATACTGGAACAAAACGGCACGAAAGCAGATCAGGTGATTCGGCTTCCATATGTCAGAGACGGAAGTTTTAATTATATTTCGGCGGCGGATGTGAATAAAAGCATCGGATGCAATTATCAGATACAGGAGGGAGAATTCCTGAATTTATTCCAGTATGATCCAAAGGACGGGTATGAGCATAATATGCAGCCGGTATCTGCCGTAACAATTTCCGGAAATCAAAAACTGCGTTCTGCCGGAAGTGACGTGCGGATCTTGTTTAATCAGAATGCAGCCTTTGCAGACAGAACCTTGATTGTAAATGCATCTGATTTTGAAACATTAAGAGCCGATACGACGCGCAGCGCCGGCTGTATGAATTTATTTGTGTTTGCGCAGTGGGAAAATTCTTATCAGGGGATTTGTGCGGTAAAAGAATACCTGCAAAACAGCAATCACACAGATGACGAAGAACAGCATTATTATGCATTGTCTTCGAAAGTGGAAAGATACCGGGACGCAGAGAAATCAGGACAGTTTTTAATCTTTTTGATGGTATTTGTGACAGGACTTATGCTGTCTGCAGAGTTCCTTCTGATTCATTCTCAGATTCAGGCAGAACGGGAAGAGACCGACAGGGCAGTCAGAAGCTTAAAACTTTTTGGAATGGCAGAAAGAGAAATTGGAAAGTGTCTGCGGTACAGAAATTTTTTGAGATTTCTGCCGCCTCTTATTGCCGGAACGATTCTTTCGCTTCTGCCGTCCTATTATCTGAATGAGAGTTACGGGATGGGAAAGCTGGGAGTTTTGGCAGGAGCAGTATTTGGAATTGTTCTTATCTTTATAAATGTGGTGTTATTGTGCCGCGCAGGCAGTACTTCATCCGGGTAGAGCGTGTTTAAAATTCAATTTTGCCATCTGCATGTTCCGCTTAGCGGTATAATTATGCTCTTGGTATTAAGTGTGTCATGCATCTGGCAGAAAGCAATTTCAAGCATGCTCTGTAAATCGGAGTCTGTCAAGATACAAAACAGCAGGGAGGAATCGATCATTGGAAACAATTTATTTTGCAGGAGGATGTTTGTGGGGAGTTCAGCATTTTATAAAAAGACTGCCCGGCGTTGTGTCAACAGAGGCAGGAAGGGCGAATGGAGCGACAAATACTCTGGAATGTGATTATGACGGATATGCAGAATGCGTAAAAACAATATTTGATCCGCAGCAGGTATCTGTGGAAGAATTAATGAGTTATTTTTTTGAGATTATTGATCCATACAGTGTAAACAAACAGGGAAATGACGTTGGGGAAAAATACCGCACGGGTGTTTACAGTACCAACGAAGAACATTTGCAGGCGGCGAAAAGCTTTATTGCCAAAAGAGAAGATGCTTCATTGATAAAAGTAGAAGTGCTTCCCCTGACAAATTACGTAAGGAGTGCCGAAGAACATCAGGACAGGCTGGAAAAGTATCCGAATGACTACTGCCATATTCCCGCCGAACTGTTAAATAAATATACATTATGAGACCGTCCCAGAGGGACGTGTCATCTTGGGATGCCCTTGGGTATACATTATGAGACCACCCGAAAGGGTGTGTCAACTTGGGATGCCTTAAAATATAGAAAATGGCAGCAAATGCACAGTCGGGCGATTTTGTATGATAAAATCTGCCTGGCTGTTTTTCTGTCTTTGGTATTTGGATGGCCCCTATTGTTAACCAAAATTAAATATATGGTTGACAATAGGAGAGGCACTGTGCTATAGTAAACAAAAAATTTAAGGAGAAAGAATTATGAAGAAAATGACAACGTTCGAGTTATGTATTTCCGCTTTTTTTGCAGCACTGACCGCAGTACTGGCTCAGATAGCAATACCAATCGGGCCTGTTCCGATTACACTGGGATCATTCGCTGTTTTGTTATCGGGAGTTTTACTGGGGGCAAAATCAGGCACCGTCAGTCAGATTGTATATGTGCTGCTTGGAGCTGTCGGTGTTCCTGTTTTTGCTTCATTTAAGGCCGGGGTCGGAGTGTTGGCCGGACCAACCGGCGGATACATAGCAGGCTATATTCTTGCCGCATGGATTGCCGGATTTATTGCAGGACGGTTCGGAAATAAGATTTATGTTCTGTTATTGGCAGCATTTGCAGGGTATTTGGTTTATACGGCCGCAGGAACATTCTGGTATATGTTCAGTACGGGTACGGGACTTTCAGAGACATTAATGGTCTGCGTCATTCCTTTCCTTCCCGGGGATGCTATAAAAATTGTTTTAGCTGCAGCATTGGCGCATCAGCTGAGGCCTGTTTTGCAAAACCGGTATCTGGCAAAGTCTGTAAAAAGCGCCGAAAAGTAAATCCGTTTTTGATGATGAGTAGGGAAATTACGAATAATCAGGCAATTGTTTTATTATGGAGTTGTATAATGAAACAATCTCAGAATACACGGCAGATGTGATATGTTGTGAACTGTAGATGTAAACATTTCCAGTAAATGCAGTATTTTAGCGGAAATGTGCGTCTGCTAAAATACAACATATGCGGCTGGCTTCAGAAAATGAACAGTATCAGGAGCAGGGCAGATGTCCTGCGGTATTAAAAAAATTGTTGACGGAAACGCTGGTAAGTGTTAAC
>CAOKHR010000017.1 GCA_948468325.1 uncultured Lachnospiraceae bacterium
TTTTAAAATGCCCATACTCCTTTTAAGGGGAGATTATGGGCATTTTTCAATTTTATTAAGTTTATGATGTTGAGCATAGATGGGAGATTAGACCTTTCATTCACACAAAAAAAATTTACAAAACAATATCTGCCAGCAAAAATAATTTGTGATATTCCAAATTCGTTATTTTAAGTGTTCCCTCCCAAAAATCCACTTCACACATTTCTTCTGCAGCTTTAATTCCCTTTTTTAAATCACTTTCCAAGTTCCTTTCCTCTTTTACTATTGTCACAAACTTCACTTTCTCATCTTCATGCAAACTCAGCCGCTTTTGTCTTTCTTCCTGGCTTCCAATTCTTTCGTATAAACACCAAGCGGAAGCCATTGCTAAAAAGTAAAATTCATTTCTATACAATCGATACAATTCTAAAAATGTCAACGTTATGGAGTATAAATTTATATGTGCGTTTTTTATATCGATCATCTTCCTTTCCACTTCATCAGACATAGCAATAGCAGACAGACATATACTTGCCGCTTTATTCCCCATATTGGCCTCTATCAAAGCCCATTCGCAGAAGAAAGAACGATGTTCCACGACATAATTAACATCTCTGAATATCTGTACCGCTTGCTCAGGTTGACCTGCGCTTCTGTATAATTTTGATAAGTGGGCAATTATATATGTATCAAAGGGATCCAATTCTAAAATCTTCCTGTCTATCCGAATCGCAAGCGTATTATTCCGTTTCATAAAATGATCTGATATAAATTGCCAGTTTTTAAAACGCTCTATAAACTCGCCTTTTTGTTTTGCTTCTACTGCCGCCTGTACCATTTCAATAAAAATTTCATCAAAATCATAATGGAACTCTTCGTCCAGTATCTTTCTTGCAGATTTGGCGATAGAACCATGACGGGTATATATCATATCTCCACTTACCGCACTGGCAGCTTCATCTCCCAACGGTCCCAAAATATTTTTCTTAATCTCTTTTACCTTACAGTTATAAAGCTTCGCCATAACAGGTTTAGACAAAAAATACAGTTTTTCCGAATGCATTGCTACAATATATGTAAAAGCGTCGAGTAATGTTTCATGATAAAGTGGTATGTTATGTAAACGTCTGAGCATTTCTCTCACATGATTATGAAGTTCATCTCCATATCTGGTCGCCAACATCGCTCCCAACAAAGCTCCCTCATCTGGTTCATTAATTTCTTCATTACAAGAAGATTGCAGCAAACGTCTTTTTGCCTCCAGTGGACTTAAGCCACTGAGTTTTCCAAGACCTTCATTTCCCAGTATTCTCCACGCATTTATAAACTTTTCCGCATCATCTTCGCTGATTCCTTTCAAATGTGGCCTGCTAAAACTTGATACACTACGCCAGTCCAGCTTATCCGCATCACTGTTTATCCAGTCTGTATCTCTTGCGCACAGCAGGAGATGAACATGCTGATATTTTCTTGTCCTCATTTTTTTTAAAAACCCAAACAGTTGATGTGCAATCGAAAAACAGTTGTCTACACCAATTATCCAATTTCCTTTTTGCACAAAGTTTAAAAGCTGCTCTTCATAAAGCTGTATATCTTTTTCAGGATTACGCAAAATTAAAGCCCGCCAGCCATTTTCTCTACAAAGTTCACGAATTGTTTGTAACATTATTGTCGTCTTGCCCTCTCCACCAGCAGCCGATAATAAAACACACTTGGTCTGACCTTCCTCATTAGATTGTAAAAAATCTTTCTGTAAGTCAAACACAATCTCTCTCAGTGGAATATAAGATGAAAAAATATCATTATAAGATGGCTCTTTCCCATCAAAATATTTTAGGATATCCCTCTTTTCCGGTTCTTTTCTATTACTGATAAATTTCTCATCAATCAAATGCCAATTTGGAGGTGCCTGTACCTCTACATCCTTTTCCCTTTTCTTGTGTTTCAACTCTACAGGCGCAATCCGACATGGAAACACCCAAACATCTGTACCTTCCTTTCTGTAATTCTCTGGAAAATTTTCAGCAGCATCGAATACAAATTTATCATTACAAGTCGACCAACGTTTTGGCATGATACTGACAGTATTTTCAACAAAATCCAAGCAACCCCAATATAAAGAATTATGATAAACCTCACTCTCCCTGGTTTGAAAAGCCGCACCACACTGAATGGATAAGAAACCCGTCTCAGAAGACACCGTATATTCCCCACTGATTTTATGCATATGACCATGTAAATAAATTGCCTTATGCTTTTCAAATAGAACAGATGCATGTTTTCTTTCTTCCTCTTTCATCCAATTCAAGGGATGATGCCCCAAAACCAACTTAAAGTCACACCCTTCCAACTTTTCCAATGCTTCTTTCAATATCCATTTCCCATGCGAAAGCATTTCTTTATCTTTATCAGAATTTGACAACCAAGCCGTATTAATTCCTATAATGCCAATTTTATATTCTCCTATCTTGCATATATCACAGAAACATGCCTCTTTTTTAAACATATCTTCTACAGGAAAACAAAAATCATCTATCGCAAAAGCATATCGAAATGCAGCAAATCGTTCAAAAATCTCCTGTCTCTTTTCGCATCCTTTTTCATCCGTGTCAAAAAAAACAGGTTTTCTCAAAGGAACATCATATAACGAAAGTGCTGCAACATCACATTTTTCTCTATCTATATCATGATTACCAGGAACTATATATACTTTCGGTAATCTCTCATACACATCAACAACAGGTAGCAAAAAATCATTGACAAAGGCAGCATATTCTTCCTTTTTCCCTGCATTTGCAATATCTCCTGTTATAAAAATCATATCAGGCAGAATTCCCTTTTCTTTCTGCTCTTTCATATGATCATGAATACTTTTAAACAATTTTATCTGTGCATAATTATCCTTTCCAATATGAAAATCTGACAAATGTAGCCATCTTAAATTATTCATGATTCTCCTTTCCTTTTTGTACATTTCTCTGTAATTTAACTTTTGCAAATATTTTCTCTGTTCAAACTTCTGTGATTTTCAATGAATTTTTACTGACAAAATTTATATTCTGACAAAATCGTAACATGCTAATTATGCTTTTTCAAGTTCATTTAGACACTTGTCAGGACAAACGCATGATATTGTCAATATTGGTTGACACTTTTTTCACAAGGATATAAATCAGAATGGCAAAAATGTATCATAAAAGCACTTTATCCAACACCATTATATCATAAAACAAAGTGCTTATCATCCCCCAATTCTACCCCGGCAGACTATCCCTAAGACACAGCACACCCCACCCAACCTGCGGATTCGGATATTCACGCACTGCAGAAATCTGTCTGGCGCCTTTTATCAGATACGCCTTGAGCTTCTCTCCATACAAAAACAAATCATTTCTCTGCACAATCCCCCACTGCATCATAAGTGCTGCACTTCCCGTCACAAAAGGCGCTGCCATAGACGTACCGCTTCTGGATGCATAGCCTCCTCCGGGAGCCGCTGAGATAATATTTACTCCGGGAGCCGCAATATCCGGTTTAACCTGATTTGTCCATGCCGTATATCCCCGGCCGGAAAACGCCGCTGCACTGTCTGTATTCGAATCATAAGCCGCCACGCTGATTATTTTCGATGCCGTTGAGGGAATTGTCATTGTCCGTAATTCTGACGGATACGGAAATCCTGTTCCTTCATTTAATACGCCGCCCGAAGGGAGCCACATATCATAAGTTCCGTCTGCAATTTTTCCCGCGGTAATACGGATTTTCCACAAACCTGACGGAATGTACTGCCCTCTTGGAATAAAATCAATATATATCTCCTGGTATATACTGTAAGGAACAGGCTCTCCATAAAAGATCAAAAGTTCGACTGCTTCAAATTCCACACGCAGCGTCCCCTGTCCAATCAGCTGACCGCTGGTTTTCCCGTCCGGCAGAATAACCTCCACATGCAAATCATCCTGATACCGCTTCCAAAGCTGCAGATTCAGTTTGCTTTCGTAAGCACTGACCGTAAGCTCCGTTTCCTGTATTTGCCTGCTCCCGATTTTATTTTGATAATGTGTCGTACTCGCTCCCTCATTTCCGGTTCCGGCCACAATACTGCACTGATGATGATCTGACATATCATTTAAAAACGTCTCCGTCAGACTTGTACCGCTGTGAGAACCATAATTATTTCCAAAGCTTAAATTAATAGCAAGCGGTTTGTTCATTTCTTCCGCAGTCCTGACACAAAAATCTACTGCTTTCATAAGTTCCGTTGTTTTCGGAAATGAATTTTTCCCCGGTGATCCTAATTTTACGACTAAAAGCTCTGCTTCATAAGCTACTCCCCGATACCTGCCCATAGATGCTCTTCCGTTTCCTGCCGCGATTCCCGCCACATGTGTTCCATGTCCGGAGGTATCACGGCTTGGCACCAATCTCTGCCTTACCGACAAATCACTTTGCGCCAATGCCAGATTCAACTGCTCTTTTGTAAATAAAACGCCGTCAGCATATCCTTCCGGCGGCCGGTAAACAATCCTGTCACTGTCTTTGGTTTCTCTTGCATTCAGAACCTCAGCATCCAGTGTCTGATCCCATAAAGCTGCTATTCTTGTTGTACCGTCTATATTGCAAAAATCGGGATGTCCATAATCAATTCCACTGTCAATCACGGCTACCAGACATCCTTTTCCGGTCAGATTTCTTTCTCTTTCTGACAATCTCTCCAGAGCTTCCTCATTGCTGCCGGATTGCAGAACAGTAATACAAGAGACTCTTTTTGCCGTATTTAAGGCAAAAAAGAGTCTCTTTGGTTTTTCCATATAAATAATTCCGTCCAGTTCTGCTGTTAAATCCACCAGATATTCCGGCAAAATCAGTACGGCATAAGAATTGTCAAGTACCGTCATCGCAGAAATCAATGCTTCATGACCATTCATTCTAAGCAGCTCTTCTGCCTGTTTCAGCCCGTCCCGTACATAACGGACAACTACTTCCCATGTCTGCTCCCTCGCCGAATATCCAACCCCTAAATTTCCGGATTTTTCTCTTTCACCAGAACTGGCATCCAATGCAAGGTTTAACAGATTTTCTATTTTTGCATTACTCATATTAACATACATTCCGTTTTTATGAGTATATGCATGATTTATTACAAATATTTCGCCAGAACATGCATGCATTCTTTTATATCAATGGGCTTCTGTAAATGCGCATTCATTCCGCACTCCATGCATTTTTGCACATCACCCGAAAATGCATCCGCCGTCATTGCAATAATCGGCAAATTCTTATCTTTCCGATTAAGTGAACGTATCGCCTTTGTAGCATCATATCCGTTCATAACCGGCATACGAATGTCCATCAAAATAGCGTCATAATATCCGATTTCGGAATTTTCAAACATTTCCAGGCACACTCTGCCATTCACCGCCCATTCCAGTTCCATTCCTGTTGCGCTGAGAATCTCGTTTGCAACCTCCCAGTTTATCTCCATATCCTCTGCCATAAGGACTCGTTTTCCTGTAAAATCATCCTCAAGGCTTTCATTCTGCTCTGCAGACTCTCTCTGTCCATTCACATATTGTTTCAGCCTTTGATACAGCGTTGATTTAAAAAGAGGTTTTGGAATAAATCCCTCAATCGAAGATGCTCTTATTTCTTCTTCAATATCCTCACAATCATAAGCAGAAATTAAAAATACCGGAATAGATTTTCCAACACGGCTGCGGATTTCATGTATTGTTTCTATACCGTTCATTCCCGGCATTTTCCAGTCTATCAGGACAAATTGATAATTATCATTTCTATTGTGGCGGTCTTCTACCATTTGTACTGCGCTTTTACCGTCCAGAGTCCATTCAACATGAACGCCAAGTTCCTCCAGATTAGAAACAGCGCTTGCGCACAATGCTTCATTATCATCAACTACAAGTATATTCCATGGCGGAAGCTTCATATCTTCTTCACTTATCTTAGCTTTCTTTAAATCAACTGTAATATGAAAAGTGCTTCCCTTTCCCAGCTCGCTGTCCAGCTCAATCGTTCCGCCCATAAGATCTATAATACTTTTTATAATGGCTGTTCCCAGACCTGTTCCAATAGTGTGCTGTACTTCTTCTGTTTCCTCTCTCGTAAAATCATCCCAGATTCGTTTTTGAAACTCCGGCGACATTCCGATTCCATTATCTGCCACACTGATATGCGTACGTACATAATCTTCACCCTTTAAAGACGGTTCCTGATACATATATACATCAATCCTGCCTCCTTCAGGCGTATATTTTACTGCGTTTGACAAAAGATTCAAAAGCACCTGGTTTAACCTTAAATCATCGCAATAAACATCTTCTGTAATAATCTGCTTAATAAAAATATCAAAAAGCTGCTGTTTTGCCTGTACCTGCGGCTGCATAATATTAACAATATCATCCATAATATCGCGCAATGATACCGGTACAATATTCAGAGGCATCTTTCCGCTTTCAATTTTAGACATATCCAAAACATTATTGATCAGTCCCAAAAGCTGCTTGCTGGAAAGTCTGACTTTTCTCAGGCAGTCCTCTACTTTGATGGGGTCCTGCACATTTTTCTGTGCAATTTCAGTCATTCCTATAATTGCATTCATTGGCGTTCTGATGTCATGGCTCATGCTGGAAAGAAATTCGCTTTTTGCCATATTCGCATGATCTGCCTCCTCTTTTGCTCTTGCCAGCGCTTTCATCTGCCGTTCCGACAATCGGTAATACAGGAAAAGTATAATCGACATAGTCAGCAAAATAATGCTTCCGGAACCAACCATAATCATAGCCCGCATCGTATCCAGCTTTGTAATAGATGCTCCCAGAGTTTCTGACGGCATGGCAGTAATCAGATACCAGGAAGAATTTTCAGAAAGCGGCGAACAATATAGCTGCCTCTTTACTCCATCAATCAAAATCACGGTATGGTATGTACTGTCAACACTCATAGCCTCTTTCAGCTCATTTACATAATCCTGCGGATTCTTCCCATCCAATTCTTCATATGTCTGTATAATTCTCTCAAAATAGCTTTCACGAAATGCGTCTGAACTCCTGATTACAAACTCTCCGTTTTTATCAATAATATGAGAATATACCATCGCTTCATTTTCATTTAAAAAAAGCGCGTCGTCCAGATACTCCATAGATACTCCTGCTATCAGGACATAACTCTGCATTCCGTCATCCATCGGGTAAGAAGCCTCTTTTCCAAGAAGAAGATATTTTTCTCCTTTCCGGTTCAGGCCTCTTGTCACTAAATTGCCGTCTTTTTGCAGAGAATCCCTGATTTGTTCCGGTGTATTGGAAATTTCTATATTATCTCCTAAAATTGTTACTTCTTCACCGTCTTCTGTATACAGTCCCAAATAAGTAAAATTTCTGATTTCACCGCTTGTCTTCAATTCCTCAAATATAGTATGACTGTCGCTTGCTGTTTCCTGCGGCGTGCGCCTGATAATTCCTTCTACCTGCTCTAACCGCAAAGAAATAATAGAACGGAATTTCTGCTGTATCTGTGTATTCATCTCAGCCATATACATATTGCTGATTTCCTGAATAGAGTCTTCTGTTTTGGTTGACATAATCATTGTCAGCCAGATAAATACGACTACGCAAACGACAATAACAATCGCCACGCTGCGCCCAAAAAATTTTATAACTTTCTTCTCCATTTCTTACTCCATATGCTGTAATCAAACAGAAGCGCTATTCCATATGCTTTTCAATGCATTGTATAATTTCTTCCTGCACGGGAAGTGTTTTTTCAATAATCACTTTTGCCTGTTCCGGCTGTCCCGAACGCAGAAGACCAAGAATTTCGCTATATGCTTCATAAAGGGGTGTAACGGATAAATTACCGGCAGTTCCTTTGATTGTATGCACTTTTTCAATTATTTCCGTGTCATCTGTACAATCAAAATCCGCGTCAACGGCATTTGCATTTAATGTCTTTAAAAATGAGCCAAACAACCTGGTATAAAGTTTTTCATTTCCATTCAGACGTTTTAAGCCTTCATCAACGTTTACTCCCAGCTCTTTCAATTCTTCTAATAATGCCATACTAACACCTTTCTTATTATTTCACTTTCATCACCCGCAAAGCCTGCCGTCAGCAGCTTCAAACAGGCAGGCACAGGAACTTATGCTCCTGTGCCGCAAGCCTTTTCTTAATATTTGCCAAAATCATCCTCTAAAGAGATTACCTGTTCATTCATATTATCTCCTGAAATCGGAGCAACGCTTTTACCGGAAGAACCTGCATGACCATCTCCCAAATTGTAGATAGAAAGCATATCCCGCATTCTTGCCGCCTGATTCGAAAGTTCTTCGCTGGATGCCGCACATTGCTGGCTGGTTGCTGAATTTGTCTGGACAACCTGTGATACCTGTGTGATCGCCTGTTCAATCTGGGCAACCGCTGTTGCCTGATAATTAGAAGATTCTGCAATCCCGTTAATGATTACTTCACTTTCCTGTACTACAGACGTAATTTCTCCTAAGGCTTTTGCAGTATCATCTGCAATTCTGGATCCCATGCTGACTTTTCCAATAGAATCTTCAATCAGTTCAGCTGTTTCACCTGCTGCAGAAGCACTCTTAGCCGCAAGGCTTCTGACTTCTTCCGCAACAACGGCAAATCCTTTTCCTGCCTCGCCGGCTCTTGCTGCTTCAACCGCTGCATTCAGTGCAAGAATATTTGTCTGGAATGCTATGTCGTCAATTACTTTAATAATCTTGGAAATGCTCTCAGATGATTTATTGATATCTGACATTGCAGCCACCATATCTTCCATCTGCTTATTGCCTTTCTTAACATCTTCAATTGCATTTACTACTAATTTAGCCGCTTCATTTGCCTGCTCAGCATTCTGCTTTGTCTTTTCAGCAATCTCATCAATAGACGCTGTAATCTCCTGAATTGCACTTGCCTGCTGTGTAGAACCCTGGGCTAATGCCTGGCTTGCACTTGCCACCTGAGAAGAACTGATTGTAACCTGTGTACCGGCATCGCTGATATTGGAAAGAGTGCGAAGATTGTCGTCTACCAGTTTCTTTAAAGCATTTCCCAGCATGTCATCGGAAGATTTTGGATTCACCGCAATTGTCAGATTACCGTTTGATACTTCCTCAGCAACCGTAGCCTGGTCTTTAATATTATCAATTACCCGGCGATACTTATCTATCAGCTCTCCAAATTCATCATTTCCACGTTTTACAAGATTAATATCCACATGCCCCATTGCAATTTCTTCCGCTGCTCCGGAAAGCTCTCTGATAGACATCATAATTGATTTTACAATTGATAATGCAATTACCAATGTAATTATAACAGAAATCACAATCAATACTATACTGAGAATATTCATCTGCCCCGCCAGAGTCTTAAGACTTGTCGCACTGTTTGTTATCTCTTCCGCAACAGCACCCAAAAGCATCTCGCTTTTTTCTTCATTTACACCAATCTCTACTAACTTATCCTGTATCGTTGCATATTCTTCCGCATACATCCCCTCTACGGTACTGATTGTATGTCGCGTAGACCACACGCCAATTGCGGAATTGATAACTGTAAGCAAAATAGGAATAAAAAATGCTATAAGCAATTTTGTTTTCATCTTAACGTTTTTCATATTTTAATACCTCTCATTCTTTTACTAATACTATGCTGTTTGTCTGCTCAACCGCTGAATAATCATCATCATTCAACAACTTATCAGGATCCAGTAATAACTTTACGGAATCCCCGACCCTTGCAATCCCATATACAAACTTATGGTCTGCTTTATCTGCGCGTCCAACTTTAGGCGGCGGCAGAATATTCTCGTCCCTGATCTCAATTACATCAGCAATCTGCTCCACAATCAGCCCTACTACGACATCATTTACCATAACAACTATAATACAGGTTCTGTCGTCGTATTCGAATGCTTCCTGTTTAAACCGCAGCCGGACATCAATAACAGGAATAATTTTGCCTCTTAAATTGATGAGTCCCTTAATATATTCCTCTGTTCTTGGGATCGCAGTAATCGACGGAATCTGAATAATCTCATTCACATACTGGATCTTTAAGCCGAAATATTCATTTCCGGATTTAAATGTCATATATTTGCTTTTTTGTGTATCGTCTTCGTCCGAAATATCCAGCAGTTCTTCATCCTGTCTCTTTAACTCATCCATATGGATATACCCCTTCCTTTCTATTATTTTACATTAATCCGGCAGGGTCCAATATCAGAGCAATACTGCCGTCTCCAAGCTGCGTACAGCCTGAAAGCCCCTTTACTTTCTTAACATAAGAAGGTATTGGCTTAACAACAATTTCCTGCTCACCAATCAGCCGATCAACTAAAAGACATATCTTTCTGTCTTCAATTTCAATAATCAGCATCATTCCGTCTTCTACGGATTGCCGGTAATTGCTCGTCTCCATGCCATACCATTCACCAAGCCGGAGCACAGGGAAACATTCGCCGCGTATCATAATATATTCTTCACCATTTGGCTCATGAATCATCATTTCTTCTTTGACACGGACAAATTCCTTAATTACGCCAATTTCCACGACAAAAGAAGCTCCTCCTGTTTCCACTACAATTCCGTTTATAATAGCAAGCGTCAGAGGAATTTTAAGACTCATAATACTGCCGGAGCCCATCGTACTTTCAATATCCAGCACACCGCTGACATCCTGAAGATTCTGTACAACTACATCCATACCCACGCCCCGTCCGGAATACTCCGTAACCTGTTCGTTTGTGGAAAATCCTGCCATGGTAATAAACTGATATACTTCTTTGTCTGAATAAGCTGATTCCGGTTTTCCTTCTTCCAAAAGCCCCTGCTTCTTTGCTTTTGCGAGTATTTTCTCTCTGTCAAGGCCTCTTCCGTTATCCTCTACACTGATCCATACTTTGCCGGCTTCTGTTTTAGCTGACAGCGTAACTTTACCTTTTTCTGTTTTACCGCTTGCGAGACGCTCTTCATTACTCTCTATACCATGATCAACTGCATTTCTGACCATATGCATCAGCGGATCGGAAATATGTTCGATAATATTTTTATCTACTTCGGTATGTTCACCTACCATCTCAAATTCAATGTCTTTTCCAAGCTTCCTGGAAACATCGAAAACGATACGGTTCATCTTCTGGAATGTATTTGTCAGCGGAACCATACGCATGGACATGATTACATTCTGCAAATCTGTAGAAATCTTCGACATCTGGACTGCTGCTTTTGTAAAATTATCCAGATTCAGCCCCGGTACTTTTAAATCCGGATTCTGCAGCACAACTGATTCCGAAATAACCAGTTCACCGATTAAATCCATCAGCTGATCCATTTTGCTTACATTTACACTGATAAACGAAGACTTCTCGGCCTTGGGCTTATCCTTGGCCAGTTTTTTTTGTTTGCCGGGTTCTTTGGATTGAATAACAAAATCACCCGGAGCTATTTTAGGTTTCTCATCTTTCTTTGCCGCGCCGTCTTCGTCTTTACCGGAAGCCTGCGCCTTTGCCTCTATTTCTTCTACACTGGAATCAAGATCAATCTGGTCTGTCTGGTCACCAAAATCAAATCCCTGGAAAAACTCCTCGGCTTTGCATTCAAAAATGTCAACCTTTTCAATCTCGTATCCACCGCCAATAATATCCTGTACTTCACTTTTGTCGCTCTGCGTCTGCAAAAGGATTTTAAAACCATCCTGCAGAACTGTTTCCGCACAGCTTTCGTCTGATATAATATCTTCTGGTGAATACAGTAAATCTTCTGCAATTTCTTTCAGTGCATATACTGTTTTATATGCATGAACATTTGCCATCTCCGTCTCCGGAGAAAAAGTGATAAAAATTTTGTAGAAGCGGCTGTCATTTGTGGCAACTGGCGCAATATAGAACTGTTTGGGTTCTTCATGCACATTTCCGGACACTTCTGTTTCTTTGCCCTTCGTTTTGCTGTCTCCACCTTTGATCTTTGTCAGAAATTCGTCAAGATCTGCCACAATTTTGGTGGAATCACCGTCTGCGGGTTCGCCATTCTGAATTTTATCCAGCTCGCCGGAAATAAAATCCTCTACTGCCAGTACATGCTCCACCAATTCCATGTGGGGAACATTTGTGGGATGACCTTCCCTCAATAAATAAAAGACATCTTCCAATTTGTGAGATACGGCAGTTATGTTGTCAAACATCATAATACCCGAGGAACCCTTGATGGTATGCATGGTTCTGAATATTTCATTGATGCTGTCTTCATCAAAACAGTCCTCGTCCTTCTGGTCTAAAACTATTTCCTGAAGCTGCTCTAATAACTGCTGATTCTCAAACAGATATATGTCTAGCATGCCTTCTGTATTGAATTCTTCAGCCATATACTTCTCCTTTCCTGCGTATTTATATATGCTATGCGTTAACTCAACGCCATAACCCGATAAACGGGATATGTGCCTATATCAATTTAAGTTTTTTTAATGCCTGCTCAAACCTGTCCTGATCAATCGGTTTGCCGGAATAAATCGTACATCCTAATTCAAATGCCATCTTAACATTTTTTTCATCATTGAGCGCTGTCGTCATAATTACCTTTACAGCCTTATCTTCCGGAATATTACGTTCCTTTTCCAGATTGCGGATACCCACAAGCGACTGATAACCGTCCATAACCGGCATCATGATGTCAAGACATACTAAATCATACGGTTCGTCATCCTCCAAAGCCATCATAAATGCATCGACTGCTTCCATACCGTCTACGGTAACATCGCATTCACCGTACTTTGACAGGAAATTCAACATAAACTTCCTCGTCGCAAAATCATCCTCTGCCAACAAAATTTTCATATTGTTTCTCCTTTACATTTTATTTAATAGTGCGTATGTCCTTCCCGCAATATCATTTAATTTTTCCTGGTACTGCACGGCGCCCAGATCATATGCAACTTTGGGCATCCCATAAACAATACATGTAGATTCGTCCTGTCCTATCGTCTTTGCACCGGCTTTCCGCATCGCCAGCAGCCCCTTTGCACCGTCGCCGCCCATTCCGGTCAGAATAATGCCTACCGCATGAGAGCCGGCTGTTTTTGCAACGGATTCAAAAAGAACGTCAACCGACGGGCAGTGTCCGTTTACTTTGGGTCCTTTCTTACATTCTACCTGATATACACCGTTTACTTTCACGAGGTGCATATGCATATCTCCTCCAGGTGCGAGGAGCATATGTCCGGGAAGCACCCTGTCGCCTGTCTGTGCTTCTTTTACATTAATCCGGCACTGGTCATTCAGACGCTTGGCATACATTGCCGTAAATCCCTGCGGCATGTGCTGTGTCACCACAACTCCGGGAATATCGGTCCCGAAATCTTTTACTACGGAAAAAATTGCTTCTGTACCGCCTGTGGAAGCTCCGATTGCCACAATATTGTCTTTACCTTTCGGAGAAAGATACTGTTGCTCATGCATCATAACCGTTTTTTTAATATTACTGATCTTCGCAGTAGATGCAATTTTAATTTTTACGAGAAGTTCGTTCCGTATAAATTCCTCAAGCTGCTGCCTGTTGGATACTGCCGGCTTTGCCACAAAATCTACAGCGCCTGCATTTAATGCATCAAAGACTTTATCACTGAGAGCGCTGATAACTACAACAGGGAGCGGATACTGCGGAATCAGCTTCCGTAAAAAATCAATTCCGTTCATTCTGGGAAGCTCCACATCCAGTGTCATCACATCCGGCTTATATTGTATAATTGCGTCTCTTGCCTCATAAGGATCCCGGGCAGTAGCTACAACGTTTATTGCAGAATCCCTGCTTAAATTCTGCACCAGCAGTTCTCGAAACACAATTGAATCTTCTACTATCAAAACCCTGATTGGTCGCATTGTCAATCATTTCCTTCCTTTTTCCTAAATATTGACGGCTGTATAATCTGAAACGGCGTGCTTCCTCTGTCAATCGTTTCTGTCCTTCCTACAAACAAATAACCTCCCGGTTCCATAAAGTCATATACTTTCTGGAGCAGCTGCCGTTTTGTATCCTCATCGAAATATATCATAACATTACGCAAAAAAACAGTGTGCATTTTTCTTTTAAACGGAAACGGATTCATCAGATTAAATTGACGGAACAAAACTTCTTTTTTCAGTTCTTCCGTTACCATATACTGGCTTCCTCCCGCAACAGGCTTGAAGAAATGCTTTTTCCACTGTTCCGGAAGATTTTTCAGCTGCTCGGCAGTGTAAACTCCCGCCATTGCCTGCTGCAATACTCTCGTAGATATATCTGTTGCCAAAATTCTTGTATCCCAGTTTTTTCGATCCATTCCAAAAAAATCAGCTAAAACCATTGCAATCATATAAGGCTCTTCCCCTGTAGACGCGGCTCCGCACCAGATACGCAGGTTTTGCGTTCTGGCCTCTCTTGTCTTAAGCCAGGGCAGCACTTCTTTTCTGAAAAAATCAAAATGTTCAAATTCCCTCATAAAATATGTATGGTTCGTAGTCAGAAGATTTACCAGCATTTTTTCATACGTACCTGTTTTATCTTTTCGGATCGCATCCAGATACTCCGTACAGGTACTAAAGCCGCTTTTTTTAAGATAATTATCCAGGCGGCCGTTAATAATGACTTTCTTCTGCGTTAAGTCTATGCCGTAATTCTGCTTCATATAAACTGAAATTCTATGAAATTCTTCATCCGTTATCAAGCTTCATTCCCCCTGTCATAATAATCATATCAGATATGCACCATCCTGCGTCAGCATAACTGGCGCGATATTTTACAGCATATTTTTAAAATATCAGGATTCAATTTTGCACCTGATTCTTTTTGCATGATCTCCAGGGCTTCTTCTCTGCTATATTTGTCATTCTCAGTTAATGCACAGTACAGATCTGCAGTAGATACAATCTGTGCTGCCAGAGGAATTTCGTCTTTGGAAAGACCATCGGGATACCCTTTTCCATCCCAGCTTTCATGATGATGGCGTATAATATCAACCGATGTAACGACAAAATCATTGTAATCATTATTTACATAAAGGTCACTTAGAAATTTCGCCCCAATATCTGTATGAGTCCGCATAATTGCAGCTTCTTCCTCGGTCAGATCTGTCTTCTTACGCAAAATTTCCATTGGAATCCCAATATTTCCTATATCACGAATCGGCACCGCCAATTCTAATGTATCAATAAACGCATCTGAAATTCTGTTTTCAAACAGCGGCGACAATTGCATTCCCTGAGCCAAAACCCTGCAGTTTTTCTGCAGCCGCCCGGTATATGCCATATCTCTGTCAGAAATTCTGGATGCTATACCCGCCAGTGCGTATAAAATATCTTTCTTTTCCTGCTCCATCTGTATAAGCTGTTCGCTGACAGAGACCTGCAGTCTTCTGTTCATTTCCATCAGTTCCTGCTTTGCTTCATGCAGGCGAAGGTAAACTCCTACGCGGGCCTCAATAACCTCCGGCACAAAAGGCTTTGTAATATAATCTTCTCCGCCAAGTGAAAGTCCTTCTACAATATCTTCCGGATGGTCAAATGCAGATATAAAAACAATCGGTATATTTTTTGTTTTCTCATTTGCTTTCAAAGCCCTGCATAAATCATAGCCATTCATACCCGGCATTGAAATATCTGTCAGAATCAGCTGTGGTGAATGCTCCTGCACCATCTCTAATGCCGCCTCTGCGCCGTCTGCCAGAATCGGCCGGCAGTTCATACCTCTTATAATTTCTTCAAGAATCAGACGGTTCGCTTCTACATCGTCTACAATGAGAACTTTTGCATTCATCTATGTATCAACCTCCTTGAGTATCCAGAAGACGATTTAATTCTGCAAACTCAGTTGTTATCTTATCATAGTTTTCTTTCTGTATTGCCATCTTAAGACGCAGAACTACCCGGCCCACTTCTCTTGGCGCCTGATTTGTCAGCTCCCTGACTGTATTCATAAACATTTCTGCCTTTTCCCAGTTTTCCATCTCTACACAAAGAATCAGTTTTGACAGGCTGTTTTTTAGCTTTTTTATATTCTCAGGAGTACCGTATTCTCTGATATTTTCTACGGGTATTTCTTCTGCAAAAACAGTATGGGCAGCTTCCTCCGTAAAATCCTGCTGCACAGAAAGTTCCTCCCCGCAGACACCTGCCCATATAGAAAAAGAAAAAGTGCTTCCTTTATTCTTTTCACTCTCAACCTCTATTCTGCCGCCCATTAATTCTACTAACTGCCTGCAGATATTTAAGCCGAGACCGGTACCTCCATACTTTCTGGAAATGGATGCGTCTACCTGCGAAAAACTCTGAAAAAGTTTGTCTTTATCTGCATCATCAATTCCGATTCCGGTGTCTTTTACCATAAAAAACAATTCTATTTTATCATTTACACGGGCCGTTCTGACAGCTTCTACCGTGATTTTTCCAATTGAAGTAAATTTTTGTGCATTAGAAATCAGATTTCCCAGAATCTGCACAATGCGCAGTTCATCTCCTATAATATATTCCGGTATCTGCGGAGATATTGTCATAAAAAAGTCAAGGCCTTTCTCCGTAAGTTTATTAATATGGTTGGCTTTTACGTAATCCATCATATTTCTAAAATGGAATTTCCGCGGTTCTAATGTAAATTTTCCCGCTTCCAGCTTTGAAAAATCAAGAATGTTATTGATTATTTTGTTCATATCACCGCAGCAGCGTTCAATTAGCCTTAAAGATCTGACAAGTTTTTTATCTAAGTCATTGCTGTACAACTCCCTGACATTTCCTAATATTCCATTTACCGGAGTTCTGAGTTCATGGGTCACATTCGCAACGAATTCGGATTTTACTTTCAGTGCCTGCCTGGCCTCTTTTTTTACCTGTTCAATCTCTTTATTTAAAAATTCCTTTTCCAGAATATCATTTGCCATACATATATAAGTTCCGGGAATCTTTTCGCTGCTTACAATTTTTGCTTCTACAGGAAAACATGTCAGATTCTTACGGTATGCTACAAGATCATCTGGCTCGCAGCCAAAATTATATTCTGTCTCAAGCCCATCTTCTGTAACCCGAAATGTATTCGGAAATACATCGCTGACAGGTCTGCCGCATAAATCGTCATATTCCAGCTTTTTCAACGCCGTATTATTTGCATAAGATATAATTCCCCTGCTGTCGAAAATAAGAATCATTTCCAATGCATCTTCCACAGGAAATATGCAGTTCTCATCTTTCACCATAATATCCTCCGGCATAAACCCAAAAAGACAGCAAAAAATATTTACACTTCTTTGCTGCCTGTAATAAGTTCCAAGTATTAAGAAAATTTGTACATTTCATCCATCTCCCTGGTATTAAAAAATTCTTCTTTTGCAAACTCAAAACATTTCAGTATGTTCGGCGGGAACTGGCCACACTCCCCGTTCATGATCATATTATATGCTTCGTC
>CAOKHR010000018.1 GCA_948468325.1 uncultured Lachnospiraceae bacterium
CCATGCTAAGGCAGTAGGCATGATGAATCGGAAGTACGGTAAGAATCACCGTACGGGATGGAATTCTCATATCCAGGCAGGTTGCATTTTCTGCCAGATTCCTCTGCGAAAGCATAACTCCTTTGCTCTTTCCCGTTGTGCCGGAAGTAAACATAATCGTACAAATCTCTTCCGGATTCACCCACACATCAAAGCCGCCGCTGCTCTCTTCTAAAAGACGATGCATAGACAAAATATTATTTTCATGCTGCTCTTTCTGCATAGAAATAATTTTTACGAGCCTGCTGCATCTCTTTTTTGCCATCTCTGCCACATCTGCACGAATTTCATCATAAACCAAAACAGATACATCCGCGCGGTTCAAAAGGTCGCACAGCTCTGCCGCCGGAAGCGATACATCTAACGGAACTGCAACACTGCCGCAATTAACCGTTCCAAAGTAAGCGACAATCCATTCGTAAGAGGATGCTCCCACAATTGCAACGTGCTTTCCCTGCATTTCCATTTCTTTGAGCGCGCCGGAAAAATGTCCGCTGTCTTCCCAAAGCTGCGTATATGTTTTCGATTCAATTTTATCTTTTCCTATTTTATAACGAATCGCATCTTTGTCTCCAAATCTCTTTTCCGCCTGTTCTAATATCTCCCGAATTGTATTACAAACCATAATTTTCTCCTCAAGACTTTTTGCATACTAATGTATCCAGATAATCTACAGCTTCCCCTACAGTGAAAATCCCCGCTGCTTCTTTCTGGTCAATTTCTATGTCAAATTCTTCCTCAATTTCTCCAAGCATACTCATAAAATCAAATGATGTAAATCCCAAATCCTCCATAAAACGGGACTGAAGCGTAATATTTTCCGGCTCTGCTTCCACATAATTTACAATGATTTCTTTTAACTTTTCCAGCATAACTGCCCTCCTGCAATTTATATTAATTTTAAAATATCATCTACCGTAAGATTCGGATTTTCAATTCCCTTAAACATAATTTTACAGAGGTAATAATACAGATATTCCAGCTGTTTTCTGCTGACTGCCCGAATCTGATGCTCAAAATTAAAGTCCAGTCCGTTATCCTCCGGCCGGTGCATAACCGTCAGATACATCCCCTGTGTTGTCGCGCCGTTCGGATACCATTTTGTCTTATAGCGAATATCTCCCAGCTGTTCAAGCCCTTTTTCTTTTAACGTCATTGGCTGGTATGTCAGAGACATCGGCTCATACGTACATCCGGCCGGATTCTTATATACCTGGCTGCGGTACTTAAAGTAAGCCACAGGATCATAATTCGCATGCCGGAACAATTCATTCTGCCGTTCTCTGATTTCAAAAAGCGCATCTATAAATTTTGTCTCTTTGGGAATCACCGTACGAAACGGAAATGAATGAATTCTTGTACCGCCGCATTTTTTCTCTTTTAAGGTTGCGCGCCTTGCAATTGCCGTATTAATGGAAACATCGTCCAGTCCGTTGACTTTCTGAAAATAAGTCCGAAGCCCCATAATTAAAAGACATGTCAGGGAAATATGCTGCCTGCTGCAAAAATCCATCAGTCTTTTTGTCGGTTCACCCTCCAGATGAAAAACGTCCAAAGCAGATTCCACTGAATCTGATATATTGACAGCCGCCCGGAGATTTGGATTGTTGTGTCTGTCCCGTTCCATTTCCAACTTTGCCGTTCCGTCAATTCCGTTATAGATCGGTTCAGAACTTTCAATCAGTCTGCGGAAATATTCTTCGTCTTTTGCTCTTGCTTTTGAACCCGCTTCATACTCCAGATCTTTTTTTAACTGCTCAATATAAGATGCCATATCTTTTGGAGCAGGTACATTTTCATACATACGGCTGCAGTAAATCTCAATGATGTCTTTTAAGAAACAGATCAGAGACTGTGCATCCATAATCAGATGATCTGCCAGAAGATACACTCCGCTATATCCATCCGGCATCTTAATCATTACCATACGGCTCATGGGAGAATCTTCTCTCTGAAATGGAGTCTGTGTCCATTTCTTCATAATTTCCTCCGCCTCTTCCATACTCTTTTGCGTAAAATCATAAAAAGGGATTTCCTGTTCTGTCTGATCTGCAACATATTGATACCAGACGCCTTCTTTGTCTTTTGCAAACTGAATCCGCATGGATTCACTCCGCTCATATGCTTTTAAAATGGATTCACGCAAAACCTCAAAATCCAGCTCTGTCTCGATGGTAAGGCTGGTGCCGATATTGACAACTGCCTTATTTGGACAGTAATCCAAATAAAAAAAATGAAACTTCTGTGCTGCAGTAAGCGGATATACGGTATATCCTTTTCTTTTTCTCATCATAATAAACCTGCTTCCCGATTGTTCTACAACTTGTCTGTTTTATAAAACATCTTTGATAAAACTGCTAAGCGACTCTTCATAGCGCTTCGTATCTTTATAGTAGCTTTCCGCATGCGCAGCCCCTTTTACAATTAATTTGCTCTTTCTGGCACCGCAGTTTTCGTACATCCTGCCGCACATACGGCTGGGCACAAAAGTATCTGCATCGCCATGGATAAAAAGAGTTGGCGTCGTTGATTTTCTGACTTCTCTTGCAGCATTACATTCATCCATACCATAACCTGCAAGTTTCCTGTTCATAAAATCCGCAATCTGAATAATCGGAAATGCCGGCATATGATACATAGAATGCAGCACATGTGTAAATACTTCTTTGGGCGAAGTAAATCCGCAGTCTGCCACAATTCCTTTCACCTGCTTTGGAAGCTTTAATCCGCTTGTCATCAATACGGTAGAAGCTCCCATTGAAATTCCATGAAGCAGAATTTTTACATCCCCGCCGCAGTGACTTAAAATCCATGCCATCCATTCCATGGCATCCATCCTGTCCAGACAGCCAAAACCAATATACTTTCCCTCGCTTAATCCATGCGCCCGCTCATCCACCAGCAGCATCGCAAAGCCCCGTCTCAAATAGTAGTCCGACAAACCGATATAATCTTTCATTCCCTCACTGGTATACCCGTGAAAACACAGGACAATGCGTTTGCTTCCTCCGTTATGAAAAAATGTCCCGTGCAGCTTCAGCCCGTCTTTTGACATAATCCAGACATCTTCATGCGGCTGCGCCAAAAAATATTCTTTGCGCTGCGCAATCACATCTGCATACTGACTCCAGTCAGTTCCCGCCATTTTTATGGTCCGCTCTACTTTTGCCCTGCCTCTTTTCATCGTTCTCTGGTAAAAATACGCCGCTGTTGAAATTTCTGCCATGGCAGCCGCTGCGGCTGCTGCAATTACATTCCTCTTTTTCATTTCTTCTTTTTCTTCCTGCTGTTAATTATATCCTTTAGTTTTAAGGCTTTCTCAATACTTCCTTCTACTTTCAGCTTCTGTGTTGTCACAGCCCATACCGGATCCAGCTTTCCTTCTGCAATCTTTTTTAAAGTTTCAGCTTCACAGGTAAACATAGCATCCCTGTCATAATATTCATATGGCTCGACATAAATTTCCCCGTCTTTTACTTCTACATAGAAAATACCGGAAGCCTCGCCAATAATATTAAACTGGTAGGCCAGATGTTCTTTGATGTCCGACACATCCGCTTCCATAAATTTCCCCTTAGCCTCCGAAAAAAATTCCGCATACGTCATATACGTTCCTCCATCCCTGTTTTGACCGTTGGTCACACTTTATTTTTAATAACAATAACATCAATTTGACCATTGGTCAAGTATTGAATTGTAATTTTTTTTATGTTATACTTTTTTATACCCTAAAGGGCATCCCAACATGACACACTCCTGCGGAGCGGTCTCAAAATGTATACCCTAAAGGGCTATATTTTTAAGGCAGTCTATACTATATCATTGCCAGAAAGGCGGCAAATATGCCAACTCCTGATAAATATAACCGCATTTTAGATGCGCTTCATACACTGTTAGAAAAAAAGAATCTCCCGTCTATTTCCGTCAGCGAGATTGCTCAGACGGCCGGAATTGCAAAAGGCAGCATTTATTATTACTTCCCTTCCAAAGATGCAATTGTGGAGGCTCTGGTAGAGCGCAGTTATGCTGCTTCCATTAAAACAGCCAAGCTGCTTGCCAAGCAGACGGATATACTTCCGTTTACACGCATGGCTCTGATTTTTCAGGCCTGCAGAAGTTCCTCTGCCGAATTTTTAAAGCAAAACCGTGCCGCTTCCAATTCCAGCATACAAGAGCAGTCACTGCTGCATCAAAAATATCTGCGTTACATTATTACAGAACTCAAACCTGTTCTGGCAGAAATCATCCGACAGGGCATCGACAGCGGCGAAATCTCTTTTGACGACCCACAGTCCCTTGCTGAAATTGTACTTCTTGTCCTGACAGTAAAAATTGACAATACCATCATTCCTTCCTCCAGTCAGGAAATTCAGCAGACCGTTTCCGGTCTGATTTCACTTCTTGAAAAAGGAACCGATAATCCAAAAGGCTCCTTAAATTTTTTGATGCTTCCTCCCCCATGAAACGGAAGATTCATAAAATCTTCTGTTTCTTATAAGGTTTTCTTAGGAAAAACTAATGGAATATTAAAACACAAACAGCTTTTGTCTGATAAAATAACAATCAGGCAAAAGCTGTTTTGCTATGCATCTTAAGTATACCAAGGAGGATATTAAGAAATGAAAAAAACGAAAAAAATCGCCGTCTTTTTCGGCGGATGCTCTACCGAATACAAAGTGTCCCTGCAGTCTGCATATGCCATTATCAAAAGCATAGACAGGAAACGCTATACACCTGTTTTAATCGGAATTGACGCTCATACCGGCAGCTGGTCCTGGTATCAGGGAGAGATTGATAAAATTGAAAACGACTGCTGGAAGTTAAAAGATTTCTGCATTTCTGTATTTCCTTCTCCTGACAGAACGATACACGGATTTTGTTATCTGGAACACGATACACTCAAAACAATTTCACTGGATGCCGCGCTTCCGGTTCTGCATGGAAAAAACGGAGAAGACGGCACCATTCAGGGTATGCTGGAACTGATGGGAGTTCCTGTCATCGGATGCGGCCTGCTTTCTTCTGCATTATGTATGGACAAGGCTCTTGCCCACCGCATTGTAGAAATGAACGGAATCAAAACGGCCCGCTTTACTGCCGTGAAAAAGGGCTATTCAGAAAATGAGGTGCTGCGGCAGGCTATGGAACTTGGATACCCCGTATTTGTAAAACCTGTCCGCTCCGGCTCCTCTTTCGGCATTACAAAAGTATCAAAGGAAGACGATTTGATTCCCGCCATTGAGCATGCATTTCTGCATGATTCTGCCGTCATCTTAGAAGAAACGGTAAAAGGCTTTGAAGTAGGGTGCGCAGTCATTGGTACAAGGGAGCTTATCACCGGTGAAGCAGACGAAATCGAATTGTCCGAAGGCTTTTTTGATTATACGGAAAAATACACTTTAAAAACTTCTAAAATACATGTGCCTGCACGGATTTCGCCGGAAAAATCAGAGGAAATCAAGCAGACTGCCTTACGCATTTACCGGCTGCTGTACTGCTCCTGTTTCGCAAGAGTCGATATGTTTTTAACACCGGAGGGCGAAATTTATTTTAATGAAGTAAATACGATTCCGGGCTTTACTACCCACAGCCGTTTTCCCAATATGCTGAAAGCTGCCGGAATGACATTTGACGAAATTGTCGAAAGCCTTTTGAATATGGAGGAATAAAAAACACATGCACAGAAAAAATTTTGCCGGAATTGATTATTTCCGTCTTGTTGCAGCTTTTTTGGTAATCGCAATCCATACGGCTCCTTTTTCCTCCTGGAACAACGATTTTGATTTTCTGTTCACGTACTGTCTGGGCCGGATTGCAGTTCCCTTTTTTCTGATGACAACAGGATTTTTTGTACTGGCTCCTTACATACAAAGCGGCTTTCAAAAAAGAAAATCCCTCCACAATTACCTTGTTAAAAATACACAGCTATATCTGGCGGCCACCGTTTTTTATCTGCCGCTTACGATATATTCCCACAACCTGCCGCACAATGTACCGGAATTTTTAAAGGATCTCTTTTTTGACGGAACCTTTTACCACTTATGGTATTTCCCCGCCGCCATCATCGGCTGCCTTATCATCATACTCATCTCTGAACTGTCCGTAAAAACCGCATTTATTATTTCTGCCGTTTTTTACATCATCGGTCTGTTTGGAGACAGCTATTACGGCCTAATCAAAGAAGTCCCCTTTCTTTGCAGCCTTTACGACGGCATTTTCCAAATCAGCAGCTATACAAGAAACGGTATTTTTTTCACCCCCGTATTCCTTATGTTAGGCGTACTGACTGCACTCCCCGAATTTCAGTGCTCCAAAAAAGTATGTACCATCGGTCTCACTGTCTCTTTCCCCCTGCTATTTCTGGAAGGATTCCTGACATACCAGATGGACCTCCAAAAACACAACAGTATGTACCTTGGCCTGCTTCCCGTAATGTACTTTTTATTTCAGCTCCTGCTCACATTTGACGGCGATGCCCCGCCATGGCTGCGAAACGGCTCCATGCTCCTTTACCTCATTCACCCCGCCGCCATCATCCTCCTGCGCCAAATCGCCAAAACCGCAAACCTCACAGACCTGCTAATAAACAACACACTGATTCACTACCTCTGCGTCTGCACAATTTCAATGATAATAATAACAGGATTTTACACATGTAAACACCTAAAAGAAAAAATGACAGTGTAACTTTATTTACGGTTTATCCCGTATAGCCCCCAACCAGCATTTGGCAATCATTTTCATACCTAATATCTAATATTGAAAAATGGCTATACCCTAAAGGGCATCCCAGTATGACAAGCTCCTGCGGAGCTGTCGCTTAAGGTATACCTTAATTGACCGCCCAGAGGGTGTGTCGAGGCCGCTGAAAAATTCCCCTTATTTGCATTTTCAAATTAATGAATCTCAAAATATAACCAAAACTAATTGGAAAAGTGGGGAATCAAATTACGTTTTACAAACATTTTTAATGAGAAAGTGGAGCATAAAATTTTACACTATCAAGAACAACGATTTCCCCATCTCATTTACGGACAATTGTGAATCATTTTCACAACCCCAGTTGTACAGAATATATCATTGAGCTGCAGGGCCTTTTGATGCCGCCGGTACTTAGCTGCGGTACTTTCGCAGCTTACGTACCGCTGCGAGCATCAATGAGCGAAAGCGCGCCCTGCGGCCAATGATATATTCTGCACAACGGACGTTCCCAAACACCACACAATTCCCCGGAAAGGAGCCCCACTCTTATGTATCAAAAAGGACGAGCCTGGATTGAACTAAACATGGAAAACCTGTCGCACAACGTAAAACAATTTCAAAAAATTCTTCCTCCGCACTGTGCCATCATGCCCGCAGTCAAAGCAAATGCATACGGACACGGCGCAGACTTAATCTGCAGCGCCTTAGAACATATGGGCATAAAAGATTTCTGCGTTGCCTCCGCCAGTGAAGCCGTCGAACTTCGAAAAGCCGGCATTTCCGGACAGATTCTGATTTTAGGATACACTTCCCCGCATCAGTTTCCGGTTCTGGCGGATTACCATTTAACGCAGACGGTTATCGACTATTCCTATGCAAAAGAACTAAATGATTATGGAAAACCCCTGTGCGTACACGTAGGAATTGACACCGGTATGCACAGATTAGGAGAACGAAGTGAAAATATAGAAAATATTTGTCAGATCTGGAAATTGAAAAACCTCAAAATTACAGGCCTGTATTCGCACTTATGCGTTTCGGACGGAAACTCCGATGCCGAAAGAAAATTTACTTTTATGCAGGTAAAAAAATTTTACTCCGTTGCAGATTCTTTACACAAAAAAGGCATTCACGGATTTAAAACACATATGCAGGGCAGTTACGGCGTACTGAATTACCCTTCCCTGAAGTTCGATTATGCGCGGGTAGGAATTGCCCTTTACGGCGCATTCAGCGCTCCACAGGAAAAAACCGTGGCAAATGCAGATTTAAAACCTGTGTTATCTTTAAAATCCAGAATAGAATGCATCAAACCTCTGCATTCCGGAGAAGCGCTTGGCTACGGCCTGACTTTTACGGCCGCGGACGAAATGACAATTGCAGCTGTCTCCATTGGATATGCAGACGGCATCCCACGCTCATTATCCAACAAAGGCAATGTACTTGTAAACGGACATAAAACAGCGATTATCGGCCGCATCTGCATGGACCAGCTTCTGATTGATGTATCCGGACTTTCTGACGTATCTCCCGGTGATGAAGTCACACTGATTGGGAAATATCAAAATCAGGAGATTCTGGCAAGTGATATGGCCCTGTCTGCCGATACGATTTCCAATGAAATTTTAAGCAGATTAGGCAGCCGTCTGGAACGAATTGCCATTTAATTACGTTTTCTTTTCCATATGCAGATGGCGATAAAGAAAAACAGGCTGCACAGGCTGACTGCGGCGCCATTTATAAGCCCCGGCGTCGTATACCGCAGCGTAATTTTATGATTCCCCCGTATCAGGGGAATTTTCATCAGGCTGTCCATAAAAGTTTTGCACTCGATTTCTTTTCCGTCTACAAATACACGCCATCCGTCTTCTTTGGGTATGGAAAGCACGAGATTACCTGCATTTTTCACCTGAATATGGCCTTCCATTACAGTATCACTGAACCCATCCAGTACCATTGTCTGTTCACCCAGCTTTTCATAAGCTTCCTGCAAAGCCTCCATATTCAGCCCGTATACACTCACCTGAAAATCAGAAACATTTGATGTATTTGTCAGTTCGATTTTTTCTCCGGCTTTGCACCAGCCCAGATCCAGAATATAACCGTGGTCACATTTCGTAAATTTGCGTGTTCTCTCCTGACTGGCTGCGGTAATATTTGTGACTGAAGTATCCGTATACGTTGCATATAAATAGCAGTCTTTTGAAGCTGTAATCTCCGTCTTATCTTCTTTGACATCTACTCTGCCGCCGAAAGGCTGCAAAAGGTCTGCATTTGCTCCCAGAGTTTTTGCCATACGGTTGATATTTGCAACCGGCTCCCCTTTTTGAATCAGGCATCTCGATTCAAAATCTACATCCATCATAAATCCAAGCGGCATAGAATACAAATTCCGGTATATATAATTCTGTCCGTCTTCTGCTGCCAGAATGCGCAAAGGACTTTCTTCACAGGGATGATCCGCAATGACATATTTTACCGATAACAGTGCGGACATCAAAGGCGTCGCACCGCTGCAGCTGTAAAAATTCTTGCCGCCCTCCATCCCCATATTTCTGTAAAATCTGCTCACCCCGATATTCATCAGAGACGAAAAAATCGTGGAAGAAGAATACCCATAAATCATCGCATCATTTTTGGTCAGACGCTCCATTTCTTCAACCCGGTAAAAGAGCTCTTCATCCGTTTCATCCACCTGCGCCAGCAGGCTTTTTACCGACTCCCAGTTTTTCGTGTAACTGGTACGGCTGGTTGTGGAAAATCCGGTAAGATCCGTATTTGCATAAAGCTCGGTTACTGCCAGCACAAGCATCATATACCGCACAAATATTCTTTTATCTGCGTTTGCAATCAGCCAAAGCAAAAGAAGCATTCCGTATCCGGCCACAAGACAGCCGGTGAGCGCCAGGGACGTTCCGGTTACCATACCGCTGTCTGTCACAAGGGCTGCCGCAATGAGAAATGCAAACGAAACAAAAATTCCGATTACAACATCCCGCCATTTATTTCCTTTTAAATTAAGAAAGCTTTCATAGGCCGTCACAAGCAGTAAAAAGATATATAAATAAGACCATCTTCCCGGAAGGCTGTCCGGAAAATGCAGGCCATGCCAGATAAAATCCAAAATATTATTTGCAAAACCAAGCCAGAAGAAAACGACAAGCGCCGCGCGTTTTATTTTTTTCTTCCATGAAATCATTCTGTTTTGCAGATAAAGCATGAAAAACAGGCCCACTGCCAGACCACAGTAAAGATTGGGCCAGTGATCGCGTCCCGTATATACTTTTACACCAAAGCAATGCCGTGCCAGCATAGAAATCAGGTCAAAATACCATTCGGGCTGGGAGGGAAAAGAAATTCCCGCCGAACCGCTGTAACCCAATATGGCAGCTTCCGGAAAAATCAAAACAGCTCCCATTCCTCCCGCCAAAAGCGAATATAGCGTAAATCTGCCCAAAGCTGCCGCCTTTTGTTTGATACTGTGCGTTTCTTCGAAAAACAATAAGAAAAACCAAAAGATAAGAAAGATGCAGAGCATGTATGCAATATAAAAATTAGCCAGAACGGCTGCCGCCAATGTAATACAGTACAGTCTGCATTTCCCCTCTTTGACAAGATATTCAAGCCCTAAAACCGCAAGCGGCGCCAGCACTAAAACATCCAGCCACATAATATCCCAGCTGTAAGCCGCCATATACCCCGACAGCGCATAGAATGCGGCAAATACAATACTTTCCGCATTCGTTTTTCCAAAGTGATTTTTCAGATATACTGCAAAAGTCAGCCCGCAGAGACCGATTTTAAGCAGAATCAAAAGTGTCATAAATTCTATTACATGAGACGAAGGACAAAGAATGATAAACCAGTTCAAAGGGCTTGCCAGATAGTAGGCGATTAATGAGACAAAATCCGAACCAAGGCCAAGCCGGAACGAATACATTAGACTGCCGCCATGCTTTAGTTTATCCATAAATTCTGTAAAAAACGGCTCATACTGATGGTACATATCAATATGAAGAATGCAGTTTTCTCCAAACGGATATACTCCGTTTCTGATACAGATGAAAAGTGAAATGATAAACGGAAGGCCAAACGCGCCAAGATACCATTTCCAGTTTGATTTCATCTTACCCATATCTGTCTCCTTTAGAACTTAATCCTGTATATCAAATAACTGATAGTACTGTAACTTTTTATATTCCTCCAAATCTGCACTGCCCTCCGCAGACTTTTCCACCCGTACTGCCGAAACAATCGGATAGCTTTTCGAAAACTCTTTTAAAAACTTCTGATAAGCCGGAAGTTCTAAACCTGCTGTCTCAAGCACTTTTACTCCCAGATAATTTACACTTGTATCCGCGTTGTTTTCTGATTTTATATCATAATTGGCCCAGATAAGATACGGAACCTCATATCTTAGATACGTATCTTCTTCTGACAGCGTCCTGTAACTTTTTTGGTTTAGCTGCAAAATGGGCTCTGCTACAACATCATTCGGCTGGTGATCCCCGAAAAATACAATCACAACAGGTTCGTCCTCTTTCGAAAAATAAGAAATCAAATCTTTTAACGCCTCATCCGTTTTTGAAATCAGCGACAAATAAGCAGAAAGCGAATAGGAAGAAGCCCCTTCTACCGTAATATGCGGCATAAAGTTTTCATACGTATCCGCATAGGAACCATGGTTTTGCATTGTAACATGAAATAGAAACAGCGGCTTGCCTGTCTCTTTTTTCTCATAAGTATCTATAATTTTATCTACACAGGATTTATCGCTGACAAACTGCCTGATGTACTCTCTGCTCCTGTAATCTTCGATAAATTCCGTATGGGCAAAGCCAAGATACGGGTATACGGTATCCCTGTCCCAGCCGCTGGCATAATAAGGATGCATTGCATACGTCTCATAGCCCAGCTGCTGTAAATACGAAGGAAGCGCAGGAATACTGCCGTGAATATACTGCTGATAGGGAATGCTTCCCTGCGGCAGAAATGCCATTGTATTTCCGGTCAGAAATTCAAATTCCGTATTTGCCGTATTGCCGCCGCAGACAGATACGTTTAAATATCCGGTCACTGTGTTTTTCTTTCCCTGAAACATGCTGTGAAAATACGGCATATAATCTTCACTGGCAGTAAATTCGCCCAAAACTCCAAGATCTGCAAATGCTTCATCCATCACGACAATAATATTCGGCAGCGTATCGGGCACGTCCGTTTCCGTTTTCTCTTCTTTTAAAATATTCTCCGCCTCTTCTCTTTCATAGCCTGACGGCTTATCAATTGCCATAAAAGGAAGCTCCATTACCATTGTCAGTACGAATCCGTTTGTCTGCCACATGTATACCGGAGTAAAAAGCTTATTGTACATTCTGTGCCGGTTTTGAAAATCCTCCTGCTGCAGCACTCCCGCAAAAGCTGTCAGTCCTGCCAGAACTGCCAGCGCTGCCGGTATGCAAAACCGCCGTTTTAATTTTTTTAAATCCGCCTTGCAAAAACCTTCCAGAAAGAGTACTGCGGCAAAGGCCAAAACAACTGCCACTACCCGCATCTCCGGTATAAAATTATAGTTATCCGCTACGCTTGCCGCTGTGCGGATGGAAAAAATATCCCACGGAACAAGCGGAAGTGAACGAAACGTATAGACATAGTAATTCACCAGTCCGATTACCATGGCTGCTATTCCTTCGGCCCTAAGCGCCCATTTTACACTGCGAAACAAAAGAGCCAGAATAACAGCCGTCATCTCAAACAGCAGAATATTAAAAAACTGCGGCCACGGCCTGACTGTTGTAAATCCATCGTGAGTATATGCTTCCAGCAGATAAAAATGAACTGCCGGAAAGAACATGAGCCCCAATACCGTTATTTTTTTATTTTTACTGATTTTGTCTTGCTCCATGCGCCGTATTTCTTCTTTCCTGAAACAGATTCTTTCTGATATATGCGAACCTGTACGTAATATGTTTTTCCTTTTTTGAGTTTATTAATCGTGCATGTATTCTCCGTCACTTCTTTCTTTTTGGCGGAAGACATATTTTTGCTGAAAGAATACCGCACCTGATATCCGGATGCAATGCTTACGCTCTTAATCTTTATCTTCATTGTTTTGGCCGCATTGTTTTTCACGGAAGTGACCGAAGTTTTTTTCTTTGTGTTTATCTTGCCCCAGTGTGCATAATAAACCGCATCGACAGTGACCGGCGTATTTTCACTAATTTTCTTTCCTCCGGACTTTTTCGTATACCAGCCAAGAAATGCATAATTTTTTCTCCTGGGTCCGGACAGCTTTCCTACTGCCGTTCCGTATGCAAGTCCTGTCTTTGAAGTCGTCTTTGTACTCTTGGAACCGATATATCCGCCATTTGCATTGAATACGATATTATATTTAGGTGTTATCGTTATTCCCGTAACCGCACTGTCATAAACTCCATTCTGTACTGCAACTGCCCTGACTGTCGTCGTCCCTGACAGTGAAAACGGCGCAGTATATTTCTTGGATTTTGTAAATGCAATGGAAGGATTTGAGCCGTCTGTCGTGTAATAAACAGACGCTCCTGCAGGTGCGGTAATTGTAACGACACTGCCGGGACAGGAAATCGCGGGTGTCGAAAGCGTTGCTGTCGGTGTATGAATGGTGCCCGGATCTGACTGGGTTGCTCCGGAATCATAGGTAAGTTCCGGCAGATACCCGTTCCAGCGGTCTTCCACCGTATGGGAAGTTACATTTCCCGGTGAATCATTCATAAATGCCGCTGCGCTTTTGTTAAAATAATTGTATATAATGCTTAATCCTACAATCTCATAATCCTTAGGGTCTATATCATTCCAAGTAAGGTCAACATAATACCAGATACCGTTTAACCGGATGATATTCCATTCATGTTCTTCGCTTGTAACGATTCCGCAGTCAATACCCACCGCATTACACAACAGCTGCATCGCTTGGGAATAGCCGGCGCAGACTGTCGTATCCGTACAAAAAACACTGTAAACGGTCTGATTGTATTTATTTCGATTGTAAGTTTTATAATTCCAATCATATGTAACTTTTTCACAAATTAAATCATGAATTTTTTTCTCTTTCAATAGCTCTGTAGGCTGTGCGTTAATCTGGGGCAGCCAGCTGTTAATCACGGACTGTACCTGCTGTGTCGCCGCCTGTCTGGCAGTGCCGTTTGCAAATGATTCATTGATTGTCAAATATGCAAATCCACCGGTATTGGAGCCTGTCGTGTTAAAAAGCATTGTTTCCAGAAAATAGTACTGCGGGTTTGAAGTGATAAACTTAAACTCAAGTTCGTATGCCTCCTCCTGAGACATATTTGCATAAGTGACCATTTTCGTTGGATAATAATAAACATCAAGCTGACTCTTTGCATTCTGATAATGCTGCCTGTTTGTAAAAGTTTCTGTCCCTGTCAGAATCTCAAAACACATCTGATCGAGCTTATCCCAGAGAGCCCGCTGACTGTCATTTAACTGGTTGTAATAATAGTTTGTAGAATAAGCATCCCATGCATTTTTATAGACGGCAGAGCGTTTGTATTCTGCCGTATCCAAAGACGGCTCATAAACCTCCGGCAGCTCATCCTCCGCAAGTTCTGTGGGAACAGGCTGTAAAAAACCTGTCTTACTGCTCAAATCTTTCTCTGTCACGATTTCGTTACTGACAGAACTGCCCTCCGCAGGCAGCTCATCTGCACGCATACCTTCAGGTGCAGCTCCAAACACCAGCGTAACCGCCAGTAAAAATGTCATAATCCGTTTCTTCATTTTTGACCTCCCTGCAATATAATTGACGCACTTTCATTTTCTTTTAACATCTGCAGTACCGCTCCTCTGGCCAGATCCGAAGAAAAATCGCCGGCCAGAAAAAGGCGGCAGAATACTTTTCCCTCTTCCTCTTTTACCGTCAGATTCTTTACTGTCAGATTGGCTATTGCCGCCGCATTTAAAAACACGGCAAGCTGCCTGTCATTGGCAGTACAGAAAAATTCAACCGCTGCTTCGCCCTCTCCTGCCGGAAGCGCTTTTAAATCTTCCGCCTGACACGCAAGTCTGGAATATTGGTAAAGTCTGCTGATTTCCATCATCTGTTTAAAAAAAGCAAGGCATTCCGGATAATACGCTTCTTCTGTTTTGTCTGTCCTTGCACAAAGTACTTCTTCCTCCCGCTTGGGCGCATAAACGGCCGCGCCCGTATGTTTCTTTTCCCCGGCCACCTGATGTGCCAGATCCATCCGCTGCAGAAATAACTGCTTCATCTGTCTGTCGACAGAATCAATCTGCCGTCTGATTTCATCTAAACCCATATTGTAAACTCTCCTATAAACGAAACCGTTTTTTTATTTCTTCAAAATCATTTCGGAATACCGTACTTTTCATCCCCGCAAATCCGGCTCCCTCTGCATTTTTTTCCATATCATCAATAAACAGGCATTCATCCGGAACCAGCTGATAAGCGTCCAGTATATGCCGGTAAATTCTGACATCCGGCTTAACCGCATGTACATCTGATGATATGACAATTCCGTCAAAATAATCAAAAGGCAGAAACTTTGGAAAATAATCATAAAACTCATCGCTGGCATTGGAAAGAACATAAATCCTGTATCCCTTTTGCTTTGCATATTCACAAAATTCAAATGCTCCGCTGACCGGCTTTATGCAGACCTGCCATCCGTATATACACTTTTTGAGAGACTCATGCATATGCTGCGGTATACGTGCTTTGACACTCGCATATTTTCCTTCATTCGTAATATTTCCCAAATCTCCCTGCACCCACTCCGGCCCGTCAAACAGCTCTTGTTTTATGACGGTTCTCTCTTCCTTAGTCTGACAGTACAATTCCAGCGGAACATCCGGATTGTAGGTAAGAAGTACATTTCCCATGTCAAATATGATATTTTTTATCATATGTCCTCCTTGTTGTTAATGATTTATTATACGATATTTTCCGGTATTCTGCAAGATACGGCAGCGTAAGAAAATCGTGAAAAAAACAGCGGCGCTTCTGCATTTAACAGAAGTACCGCTGTCCCAGTTATTTACCTCGTACAACGTACGTTTTTCCATATGCTTTTTTATTTTAAAACCCGAAATGCCACCGTAACAGCAAATAAATCTGCGATTGTCTCAATTGCAAAAGTTCCTCCGCAGGCCTCTGTAAAACTTTTTGCAATCGAAAGTCCCAGTCCGCTGCCTCCGTCTGTACGGCTTTCATCCCCACGTACAAAGCGTCCGGCAAAATCTGTCTGCTGGTTTAACTCCTGGCTGGAAGTGTTTCTTATACTTGCCGCGGCATAATCTCCTTCTTTTTTCAGAGTAATATAGACTCTGGAACCTTCCAGAGAATATTTCAGGGCGTTTCCAATCAGATTCTGAAATACACGGTACATCCGTCCGCCGTCCGCCTGCACGAGCAATGCTTCTTTTGGTATATCTGTTTTTATTGCAACCGGACTGTTTTGAATGATTTCTTCCATATCCGCAAGTGTCTGTTCTATAAGTCTTCCAAGATCCAGTTCTTTCAGTTCCACATCCAACTGCCCCGAAGCAGCTTTGCTGACTGCAAATACATCCTGTACCATATTTCTTAAACGTTCTGATTTTTCATCCAAAATCCGGATGTAATCTCTGATATACTCCGGCAAATCCTCTTCCTGTTTCAAAATCTGAATGTAACTGATGATTGATGTCAGCGGCGTCTTAATGTCGTGAGAAACATTTGCAACAAGCTCTACTTTCATACGTTCACTTCCCGTCCGCTCTTCTACCGCAGTTTCAAAGCCTTTGCGGATGTCATCCAGTTCTTCTGCCATATGCCGTATATCCTCATCCTGCACCGATATTGCGGTATTTTCCGTATACCCTTCGGGCATCCCGGTATGACACGCCCTTTCAGGGCGGTCACTTAATGTATAATTTCCGCTGCGGATCATGGAAATCTGCTTAGACAGCTTTTCCAGATCAACTGCAAACTGTCTGTTCTTCCGCTGGTAAATATACTCTGTAATGAAAAGTGCGATAGAAAACGCAAGCGATACAAAAATCCATCCGGCATCCGTTCCTGTCCGAAAGCCTCTGTATAATGCGAAAACAAGCAGCACTATAAAAAAGCATCCCTGCGCAAATGTCAGAAAAACAATACCGTAAGAACGTCTGACAATCCGTCCGGAAAGTGGCAGTGTAAAACCTCTGCTTTCCAGAACTGCTGCAAACTTTCCAAGGCATCCCTTTTTATAACTTCCTTTGTTGTGAACCAGATCCGAAACAAATATGTGAATGAGCCAGAAAACAAGCAATATCCACCCGGTCTGTTCCGAAATACTCTCTATAAAATATCCCGTCATCTCAGAAGCATATTCTTCAGATGAAAGATACGCATAACTAAGTTCCGCTGAGTAATCCCCGAAATTGCCGTACACTGAGTTACGGTTCAGCAGAGATACCGTCATAATTAA
>CAOKHR010000019.1 GCA_948468325.1 uncultured Lachnospiraceae bacterium
TATATTTGACTGTGTATAGACTAAATCAATGGCACGCTGTTTAAAGCAGTGGCATCGTTCATTGCCGATATATCCGGTGTCTTTACAGTCCGGACATTCATAAGAAGGCTCAAAATACTGCTCGGAATATCCCAGCTCTTTTAAAATATCCAGGCGCTGCTGTTTGTAGTCGGAGAGCTGGTTCCGCAGTTTTGAAAGAGCGGTAACATCACCGTTTAATAATCTTCTTGCCTGTAAAAGAGAACAGGAAGAAACGGCATTGTCGATTGCTTTTAACCGTGGATCTTTTCCGTATACTTCTTTTATGCGGCCCTCTACCATATGCTTGTTTTTAATTTGCCTGGCATGGTATTCGCGTATAATTGCGTCGTATTGTGAATTGCTTAAAGGCATATAATCTCTCCTGGTCTGTAAAGTTAATGTGTCGTATTTAAAAGTTGTTTTTCCAGCTGGTCATAATTGTAAGTCCGCTGCGGGAAGTTGTTGAAACGGTTTCCGGAGGAAGAACGCTGCGCGCCCTCCCGGGACTTGCCCGAAGGTCTGGTCTTTTGATGTGCCATATCTAATTTTACTATATCATTTAAAGTATGTACATTATTTTTGTTCCAGTTGGTTAAGATTGTATCTGCATATTCAAAGCTTGCTTTTCCGGTCGCCTGAATGGTACGGCGGCAGGCTTCCCTGATAATGTCCATGGAAAAGGCATACTGGCCTGTCCATTTGCGGATAGTCGAAAGCTCGGAGGAAATCAGGCTGCGCCCGTTTATGCCAAATGCATTCATAACGGCATAGGCATCTTTGTGGTGCATACTGTGTTCCTGCTTTGCTTCTGCAACGGAAGAAATACCGGAATCTGCCCAGGAAAGAGCGATTTTCTCCATATAACGGAGGCTTGTGTGTCCGTTGCTGATACAGGTTTCAATCAGATATTCAATGAGATCCGCAGAAAAATGGAGTCTGTCATACCAATATAAGATGGTACGTATATCGGTAGAGTTTAAAGTTCTCCCAAGGTAATTTTCTGCAATAAATAAAATTTCCTGAACATTTTCATCGTTCTGGAATTTTTCGACTTCATCTGATGAATATTCTTTGTCAGAAGAAGCATCTTCCGATGCAGCCGGAGCAGGCATACTTTTTTCGGGAAGCTCCAGTGATATGCCCGAAACTTCATGGTCGGCATCATATTCCAAATGCAGCAGATGCATCTTCTCCCAGTAGGACAAGGCGCGCAGAATATCTTTTTCCGTATGTTCAAAAACATCCGCAAGTTCAGAGATGGAACAGCTCTGACGGCTCTTGTCCATACAGCGGATAAGATAGAGATAAATTTTTACGAATTCTCCATTTGCATTTGTCATATATTTGTCTATGAAGATATTGGGAATGCAGGTGGAAGATAATAAACCACTGCCGTCCAATGTAATGTTAGCCATAATGATAACCTCTCTCCAACTTTCTAATCTGACCCCGATTATAGCACGGCTTTCCCGAATTGAAAAGAGTCAATTTTGCTTCAAACCCAGTAAAATCAAGGGATTGCACAAATGTGGATAATGTGGATAACTTGTAGAGAAAAAATAGAAAACATGGAAAAATCAGGTGTTTGAGAGGGTAAAAAATAAAAAAGAAATCCACATTCCAAATGTCTATAAAAAGCATTTAAAATGTGGATAATGTGGATAACCTAGCGGGAAAGGAGATTTTCTCCGATATTAACAACATCTCCGGCGCCCATAGTTATCAACAAGTCATTTTTACAACATTTTTTTTGCAGAAATCTTTCGATTTCCATAAAAGACGGAAAATAATGGGTTTCTGTTCCGAGAACCTGAAGTTTTTCTTTCAGATCCTTCGAGCTTATACCTAAAGTGTCTGTTTCGCGGGCAGCATAAATGTCTGCCAGAACAACTATATCCGCGGCAGAAAGAGCTCTGGCAAAATCATCCAGAAAAGCTTTGGTACGGGAATAAGTATGCGGCTGGAAAACACAGAAAATTCTTTTGTGAGGATAATTTTGTGCGGCCAGAAGCGTAGCCGTAATTTCGGTCGGATGATGGGCATAATCATCAATTATGGTTACGCCGTCTCCAAAGACGCCTTTCAGCTGAAATCTGCGGTCCGTTCCGCTGTAAAGGGAAAGGCCGTCTGTTACGGCCGACAGGGCGGTTTTGTGTTCACAGGCGGCAGCGGCGGCAGCAAGCGAGTTGGACACGTTGTGCATGCCCGGGACGGAAAGGGAGACGGGTGCAATGGCACTGCCGTGATGCATAATCGTATATGATGCGCATCCCTTTTGGTCAAATACAATGTCGGCAGGATAGTAATCGCAGGCGTCCGTAAGGCCGTAAGTAACAACGGAAACGGGAAAGCCGTCTGTGATTTCCTTATAATTGTCAATTTCGCCGTTTATGATAATCGTTCCGCCGGGAAGTGTGTTTCCGGCAAAATTCCGGAAAGAGTTGCGTATGTCGGCAAGATCTTTAAAAAAATCAATATGATCTTCTTCAATATTCAGGATCAGACAAAATTTGGGGTGAAAATGCAGAAAGCTGTTCGTGTATTCGCATGCTTCCGTTAAAAAAGTATCAGAATGGCCGACGCGGATATTGCCTCCGATGGCCTTTAGCATGCCTCCGACAGAAATTGTCGGATCCGTTCCTGCGGAAAGAAAGATCTGGCTTAACATGGAAGTCGTCGTCGTTTTGCCGTGTGTTCCGGCGACTGCAAAAGAATCCTGGTAATTATCCATGATCTGGCCTAAAAGTTCTGCCCGGGAAAGCATGGGAAGTGAAAGGGCTTTTGCCGCAGCAAATTCAGGATTATCTTCATGGATTGCGGCAGTAAATACCACGGTATCTATGTCTTTTGTGATATTTTCGGCAGACTGAGGATAAAAGATATGGGCTCCTCTTTCGGCAAGCTGCTTTGTAAGCAGGGATTCTTTCATGTCGGAACCTGAAATCTGAAAGCCCTCTTCTAGGAGTATTTCGGCAAGGCCGCTCATACTGATGCCGCCGATACCGATAAAATGGATGTGGATGGGTTCTTTGAAATTGATTTGATACATATGATTTACCTGTCCAATCTTTTATTTATAAAATTTAAATCTCTGTATATATTATAACCAACTATCTTTATTTTGCACATTCGTTAAAATTTACAAAAAAAAGCAAAATTTGTTTCGGAACTTGTTAAATGTGTTGTACAAAAAACATAAGTATGGTATAATTTCACTATCACATAATTAATTCGATGAGAGGTGAGTGATATGATTCGAAAAGAAATGATAGCAATGCTATTAGCAGGAGGACAGGGAAGTCGTCTGGGAGTGCTGACCGCCAATGTAGCAAAACCGGCGGTTGCGTTCGGAGGCAAGTACCGCATTATTGATTTCCCGCTCAGCAACTGTATTAATTCAGGAATTGACACAGTGGGAGTTTTGACGCAGTATCAGCCGCTTCGGCTGAATTCCCATATCGGAATCGGTATTCCGTGGGATTTGGATCGGAATCACGGAGGGGTTACTGTTCTGCCTCCGTATGAGAAGACAGAGAACAGTGAGTGGTATACGGGAACTGCGAATGCGATTTATCAGAACTTAAGCTATATTGAAAGCTATAATCCCGAGTATGTACTGATTCTTTCAGGGGATCATATTTACAAGATGGATTATGAGGTAATGTTAGACTTTCATAAGGAAAATCATGCGGATGTTACACTTGCGGCGATGCCGGTACCGATAGAAGAAGCGAGTCGGTTTGGCATTGTAATTACGGACGAAAATAAGCAGATTCAGGAATTTGAGGAGAAGCCCAGGGAACCGAGAAGCAACCTTGCTTCTATGGGTATTTATATCTTTACATGGAGTGTTCTCCGGGATGCCCTGATCGCAAAGAGGGACCAGAATAACTGTGACTTTGGAAAACATATCATTCCATACTGCCATGAAGGAGGCAGGCGGCTGTTTGCCTATGAATATAATGGATATTGGAAAGACGTTGGAACATTAGGTTCTTACTGGGAAGCAAATATGGAGCTTGTAGATCTGATTCCGGAATTCAATTTATATGAAGAATACTGGAAGATATACACGAAGACCGACAATGTGGAGCCGCAGTATGTTTCTTCGGATTCTACCATTGAAAAGAGCATTATCGGAGAGGGATCGGAAATATTCGGCGAGGTGTACCATTCCGTAATCGGTGCAGGCGTTGTGATTGGCAAAGGAACTGTAGTCAGAGATTCCATTATTATGAAAGATACAAAAATCGGCGAAAGCTGTTCCGTCAATAAAGCAATTATAGCCGAGGATTGTGAAATCGGCGATAAAGTTGAAATGGGAATCGGTGAAGATGCAGTAAGCAAGCTTCACAGTGAGATATATGCATTCGGTCTTGTTACAGTTGGTGAAAATTCCTATATACCATCCGGTGTAAAAATAGGCAGGAATACAGCGATTTCCGGCGTAACGGAAAAAGAAGATTATCCCAACGGTATGCTTGCCGGGGGAGAATATATTATTAAGGCAGGTGAGGGTAAATGAAGGCATTAGGAATCATTCTCGCGGGCGGCAGCAGCAACCGTATGCAGGAACTGACAAATCAGAGAGCGGTATCGGCTATGCCGGTTGGCGGAAGTTACCGCAGCATTGACTTTGCGCTTAGCAATATGAGTAATTCACGCATCCATACCGTTGCGGTTTTGACACAGTATAATGCGAGATCTTTAAATGAGCATTTAAGCTCCTCCAAATGGTGGGATTTCGGAAGAAAGCAGGGAGGACTTTATACATTTACGCCAATCGTTACCACATCCAGCAACTGGTGGTACCGTGGTACCGCTGATGCAATGTATCAGAATATTGATTTTTTGAAGAGACAGCATGAACCGTATGTCATTATCAGCAGCGGCGATTGTGTTTATAAAGTGGATTTCAATGAGCTTCTGGATTATCACATTGAGAAAAAGGCGGATATTACGGTTGTATGCAAAGATATGCCGGCAGGTACCGATATTAGCCGTTACGGGGTTGTCCGCATGAATGAAGAATCCAGAATTACAGAGTTTGAAGAAAAGCCGATGATGGCAAGTTCCAATACCGTTTCCGCAGGTATTTATATTATCCGCAGACGTCAGCTGATTGAGATGTTAGAGCGCTGCGCAGATGAAGAACGTTATGATTTTGTATCGGATATTCTGATTCGTTATAAGAACCTGAAACGTATTTACGGATACAAATTAAAGACATACTGGAGCAATATTGCGTCCGTAGATTCCTACTATCAGACGAATATGGACTTTCTGAAACCGGAAGTCCGGAAGTTCTTCTTCCGCGACGAACCGAAGATTGCAACCAGGGTAGACGACCTTCCGCCTGCAAAATACAACGCAGGTTCGGATGTGCGCAACAGTCTGGTTGCCAGCGGATGTATCATCAACAGTAAAGTTGAAAATTCTGTTTTGTTTAAGAAAACATTTATCGGCAAAAACTGTGTGATTAAAAATTCGATTATATTAAATGATGTATATATCGGTGATAATACACATATTGAGAATTGTATCGTGGAAAGCCGTAATACACTGCGTGCCAATACTTACTATTGCGGTGACAATGGCGTAAAAGTTGTTTGTGAAGATAACGCCAGATATGTTATGTAATCTAAGCTCATCATAAAAAGATAAATTCAGAGAGCCGGAAGGGAGAATAAGATTATGCAGATTACAGATGTAAGGATTCGAAAGGTTGAAAAAGAAGGCAAGATGAAAGCCGTAGTATCAATTACCATTGACGAAGAATTTGTGGTGCATGATATAAAAGTAATTGAAGGTGAAAAGGGATTGTTTATTGCAATGCCCAGCCGCAAAGCTGCCGATGGCGAATATCGTGATGTTGCGCATCCGATTAATTCGGATACCAGGGATAGGATTCAGAGAATGATCTTGGAAAAATATCAGGCTGAGATTCTTACAATGGATGAATAGAAAGAACAGGCTCCTCCCGTTTTGAAATGATAAGCGGGAGGAGTTTTTATGTGAAAGGTGTGTTGTAATTGCAGTTTACAAAAATTCGAAACTGGGGTAGAATAAGGAGCAAACATTTGACTGCGGAGGATAAAGTGATGTATGTAATTGCAGGTCTTGGTAATCCGGGCAGAAAATATGAAAATACGCGTCATAATGTCGGATTTGATGTGATTGATATGCTTGCAGAGCAATATAATATTAATATGAACACAAAAAAATATCAGGCTCTCTGCGGAACAGGTGTGATTGAGGGTGTGAAAGTGCTGCTGGTAAAGCCCCAGACATATATGAATTTAAGCGGGGACAGCATTGCTTCTGTATTGGAGTTCTACAAGCTGGATGCGGCCGGCAGCCTGATCGTTATTTTTGACGACATCAGCCTTGCTCCGGGCAGCATACGTATCCGGAAGAAAGGCAGCGCCGGAGGCCATAACGGAATTAGAAGTATCATTGGAAGATGTGGGAGCAGCGATTTTTCCAGAATAAAAATCGGTGTCGGAGAAAAACCTCCGGGATGGGATCTGGCTGATTATGTACTGGGGCATTTTTCAAAAGAAGAAAGAAAATGCGCAGACGATGCAGTCAAAGATGCCTGCAAAGCGGTGGGCTATATGATAAATGACAGGACAGACCAGGCAATGAATGAATTTAATAAAAAAAAGCAGGAGTGACATGAGAGCATTTTTAGAACCGCTGCATTCCCTGGAAGAAGTAAAAAAGGCAGAAGCGCAGCTAAAAAAAGGGCCGGGAATCCAGATGATTTCCGGCTGCATTGATTCGCAAAAACCACATTTGATGTATGGAGTAGGCAATGATTTTAGAAATAAGGTCATTGTCACTTTTAATGAACAAAGAGCCAGGGAAATTTATGAAGAATACCGCTTTTTTGACAGAGAAGCCGTTTATTATCCGCCAAAAGATATTTTGTTTTATCAGTCGGATCTGCGGGGAAATGTGCTGACAAGAGAGCGGATTCTGGCTTTAAAAAAGATAGCGGAAAATCAGGGCATAACGTTGGTTACGACATATGATGCACTGATGAACCGCATGAGCGCGCCGGGGAGATTTATTTCTGCGGTCAGGACATTCCATATCGGTGATGTTATTAATCTGGAAAAACTGAGAAAAGATCTTGTTTCTATGGGATACGCAGCCGCATATCAGGTGGAAACGGCCGGAGAGTTTGCAGTCCGGGGCGGGATTATTGATATTTTTCCGCTGACAGAAGAAAATCCTTATCGTATCGAACTCTGGGATGATGAAATTGATTCGATTCGCAGCTTTGACGTGGAGAGCCAGCGTTCGATTGAAAATATAGAAAACTTAGAAATTTATCCGGCGATGGAACTGGTTTTGACAGAAGAAGAAAAAGAAGAAGGATTAAACCGTATAAAAAAAGATGCGGATAAACTTTATCAGAAATACCGCAAAGAAATGAAAACAGAAGAGGCCGCAAGGGTGAAACAGTCAGATGCGGAGATTACAGAGGAAATCAGGGAGCGTTTCGGAGTAGACGGACTGGATGCATATTTGACGTATTTTGATGCGAAAACGGTATCGCTTTTAGAGTATTTCGATGAAAAAGAAACTGTGGTTTTTCTGGATGAGGCGGCCAGATGCGCAGAGCGCGGGCGTGCGACAGAGACGGAATTTTCGGAGTGCATGAAGCAGCGGCTGGAAAAAGGATACATTCTGCCGGGGCAGATGGAGGCTCTTTATACATTGGAAGAAACGGCTGCTAAGCTTATAAAGAGGAGATGCGCCGCGCTTGCCGCATTAGATATAAAGACATCTGATTTTGTCATTGAAAATCATTACAGTATTCAGACAAGATCCATCGGTTCTTACAATAACAGTTTTGAACTTCTGGTAAAGGACTTAAAAAGCTTTAAGAAGAAAGGATATGCAGTGCTGCTCATGTCCGGCTCGAGAACAAGGGCAAAGCGGCTGGCGGACGACCTGATGTCAGAGGGCCTTAACTGTTTCTATTCAGAGGATTATGACCATACGGCAAAGCCCGGTGAAATTATGGTGCTTTACGGTAAAGTGAAACGGGGGTATGAATATCCGCTGTTGTCTTTTGCCGTAATTTCAGAGAGTGATATTTTCGGCAAAGAAAAAAAGAAGAAGAAAAAACATAAGATTTATGAAGGCGATAAAATTGCCAGTTTTACGGAACTTTCTGTCGGAGATTACGTTGTCCATGAAAATCATGGACTTGGAATTTACCGGGGAATTGAGAAGATTGAAGTAGACAAGACAGTAAAAGACTATATTAAAATTGAGTACGACAAAGGAAGCTGTCTTTACATCCTGGCGACACAGCTTGATATGATTCAGAAATACGCGGGCGCGGATGCAAAGAAGCCGAAGCTAAATAAACTGGGCGGACAGGAATGGCACAAAACGAAAAGCAGGGTGCAGGGAGCGGTCAGGGAAATTGCAGCAGAGCTTGTGGAGCTATATGCAAAACGGCGCCAGAAAGACGGGTATGCTTACGGGCCGGATACGGTATGGCAGAAAGAATTTGAGGAGATGTTTCCTTTTGAAGAGACGGAAGATCAGGAAAACGCGATTGCGGCTGCCAAACGTGATATGGAAAGTAAAAAGATTATGGACCGTTTAATTTGCGGAGACGTAGGATACGGCAAGACAGAGATTGCCATCCGTGCCGCATTTAAAGCAGTGCAGGAAGGCAAGCAGGTCGTCTATCTCGTGCCTACGACAATCCTTGCCCAGCAGCATTACAATACCTTTGTGCAGAGGATGAAGGATTTTCCTGTGACGGTAGATTTGCTCTGCCGTTTTAAAAGTCCGGCGGAACAGAAAAAGACAATTGCGGAATTAAAACGCGGGATGGTAGACATCATCATCGGAACACACAGAGTTCTTTCAAAAGATGTGGAATATAAAGACCTGGGACTTTTGATTATCGATGAGGAGCAGAGGTTCGGCGTTACCCACAAAGAAAAGATTAAGCAGTTAAAATACAGCGTAGACGTGCTGACGTTAACGGCGACTCCGATTCCAAGGACACTTCATATGAGCCTGATCGGAATCCGTGATATGAGTATTCTGGAGGAACCGCCTTTAGACCGTCTCCCGATTCAGACTTATGTGATGGAATATAATGAAGAAATGGTGCGCGAGGCGATTGTAAGAGAACTTGCCAGAGACGGGCAGATTTATTATGTATTTAACCGTGTCAGACAGATTGCCGATATAACCGCAAAAATTGCATCCCTGGTACCGGAGGCGTCCGTTGAATTTGCACATGGGCAGATGAAAGAACGTGAACTTGAAAAGATTATGTATCGTTTTATCAACGGAGAAATCGACGTATTGGTTTCTACTACAATTATCGAAACGGGACTTGACATTTCCAACGTTAATACGATTATCATTCATGATGCCGATAATATGGGTCTTGCCCAGCTCTATCAGCTTCGGGGAAGAGTAGGGCGGTCAAACCGCACGGCATATGCATTTTTAATGTATAAAAGGGATAAAATGTTAAAAGAAACGGCAGAAAAACGTCTGGCGGCGATTAAAGAATATACAGAGCTTGGCAGCGGATTTAAAATTGCCATGCGCGATCTGGAAATCCGCGGAGCCGGAAATCTGCTGGGGGACGCACAGCACGGACATATGGAAGCCGTAGGATATGACTTATACTGCAAAATGCTGAATGAAGCAGTGAAATGGGCAAAGGGAATAAAAACAGAAGAAAATTTTGAAACGGCAATTGATGTAGATATTGATGCGTACATTCCGGCTTCTTATATTCCAAATGAAATGCAGAAGCTGGATTTGTATAAACGCATTGCGGGAATTGAAAATGGAGAGGAAAAAGAAGAAATTTTAGAAGAAATCATCGACAGATTCGGCAATCCGCCAAAATCTGTGGAAAATCTCCTGCTGCTGGCAGAATACAAATCAAAAGCCCATAAATGTTATTTTACAGATGTGTCGCAAAAGGGAGATGAAGTAAGGTTTACATTATTTGAGCGGGCAAAGGTAAATCCTGCCAAGATTCCGGAGTTTGTGGCACAGTACGAAGGAAAGATGAAATTTTATGCAGATAAACAGATGCCGTGCTTCGTGTATTATCTGAAAATGAATTCCAGACAAAAAGAAAGCGCTGTAGAAATTATTTCAAAAGTGCTGGGCAGCGCGGCATTGATTCTGGATTTGGAAACGGAAAAACGGGAATGAAAAGTTTTGAAAAAATAGTGAAAAATCTTGCGGCACGTAATAAAAAGCACTATAATAGAAAAAGCGACCGGCAAAATGCCGGATTTTAGGAGGAACATATGAGAAGTAAGAAGATAACAGCGCTGCTTGCAGGAGCGGCGTGCATGGGAATGGCAATAAGCGGATGCGGCAGCCAGATCAATGACAGTGCAGTATTTGCAACATTAGATGATACGACGATTACAATGGGGGTTGCAAATTTTTGCGCAAAATATGAACAGGCAATGTACGATTCATACTACCTTGCATATTTTGGCGAAGATATGTGGAATAATGATTTATACGGCAACGGCAATACGATGTCGCAGGATGTTAAAAATAACGTTGCGGAAGAGCTGCAGACGATGTATCTGCTGAAAGCGCATATGGAGGAATACGGTGTTTCTGTCAGTGAGGACGAAGAAGCCGCAATTGCAAAAGCGGCTGATGATTTTATTGCGGCAAATTCTTCGGAAGCAATCCGGCAGGTTGGAGCGCAGAACAAAGAGAACGTAATCGAAATGCTTCGCCTGCATACGATTCAGGAAAAGATGCACGACCGCATCATACAGGACGCCGATACAAATGTAACAGACGAGGAAGCTGCACAGAGGACATTCAGTTATGTGTCAATCAATACAAACTCTTATACTGACGAAGAGTCTAACACAGTAGAATATACGGATGAGGAAAAGGAAGGATTGAAGCAGACCGCAGAGACAATCGCAGCGGCGGAGGATTTTGATACGGCAGTAACGGATGCGGGATATACCGTAAGCACAGCTTCTTACGGTTCTGCAGAAGACGAAGACGCGTCTTTTGACAAAGCTGTATTAGAAGCAGCAGATGCTTTGAAAGAAGGCGAAATTTCCAGTGTTATAGAGACAGAAAGCGCATGTTATGTACTGCGTTTGGACAGCGAGCATGATGAGGAAGCGTCTGCATCCAAAAAAGAAGAACTGATTTCCGAAAAAGAAGAAAATTATTATGACGATATTTTAAGCGGCTGGAAAGAAGCTTCAACATGGACAATCAATGAAAGCGAATGGGCAAAAGTTACATTTGAAGATCATTTTGCACAGATACAGGAAGACGAAACAGAACTCCCGGAAGAGGAGCTTACAGATAGTGAGGGAACAGAAGAAATCGCAGACAGTACCGAAGGTACAGAATCTGCGGAAACAGAATAAAAAATAATTGCTGCATGCGGGGGATTGGGAGTTCTTCGCATGCAGCTTTTTTCATATAAGGAGAAGCAAAGTGAGACGTTTGCTGGTATATTTAAAAGATTATAAAAAAGAATGTATCTTAGCGCCTCTGTTTAAAATGCTGGAGGCAATTTTTGAACTTTTTGTGCCGCTTGTTATGGCGGCCATTATAGATACCGGAATCAAGGGAAATGATATACCTTATATTATGAAAATGTGTGCCGTGATGGTGCTGCTTGGAATTGTGGGGCTTGTCTGTTCTGTGACGGCACAGTATTTTTCGGCAAAGGCAGCAGCCGGATTTGGAACGGGTGTGCGCCATGCACTGTTTTCGCATATTCAGAAGCTGTCTTTTACAAATCTGGATCAGCTGGGAACTTCTGCATTAATCACGCGGATGACAAGTGATGTAAATCAGGCGCAGAGTGCCGTCAATATGGTACTCCGTCTGTTTTTGCGGTCACCGTTTGTCGTGTTCGGCGCTATGGTAATGGCGTTTACAATTGATGTCAAATCAGCAGTATTGTTTGTGATTACAATTCCCCTGCTGTCGGCAGTTGTGACTGGCGTTATGTGCATCAGCATTCCTTTATATAAAAAAGTGCAGGGAAAGCTGGATGCAGTTACGCTGCTTACCAGGGAAAATCTGACAGGAGTAAGAGTCATACGGGCATTTCATTTGGAGGAGGAAGAAAAAGAAAAGTTTAAGGCCGGCAGTCAGGAACTGACAACGGTACAGATGTTTGCAGGCAAAATTTCCGGACTGATGAATCCGGCTACGTATGCGCTGATTAACGGAGTGACGGCATATCTGATTTATGTCGGCGCACTGCAGGTGGACGGCGGTATTATAACTCAGGGTGAAGTTGTAGCGCTTGTAAATTATATGGCCCAGATTTTAGTGGAGCTTATAAAATTTGCCAATCTGATTATTACTGTGACAAAAGGTATTGCCTGCGGCAACCGCATACAGGGAGTATTAGAGGTACCGGAAGGCGAGCGGGAGATTTCCTGTCCGGATACGGAGGAAATACCGGAAACAAAAGATGAGATGGTGGTATTTTCCCATGTAGGGCTTACGTATCAGAATGCCGGTGCGGAGGCTCTGACAGATATTAGCTTTACGGCAAAAAAAGGTGAAACAATCGGCATAATCGGAGGTACGGGTTCGGGAAAGAGTTCTCTGGTACATTTGATTTTGGGATTTTATCCGCATACAAAGGGGAGTATAAGAATAGACGGGCGGGAGATTGCTTCATATACGAAACAGGAGCTTCGTGCACAGGCCGGTATCGTTATGCAAAGACCCGTGCTGTTTGCAGGTACAATTCGGGAGAATCTCTGCTGGGGAAATCAGGACGCGACAGATGAAGAACTTTATGAAGCATTGAAAATTGCCCAGGCTTATGAAATTGTGGAGAAAAAAGAAGGCGGGCTTTCCGCCGGAGTGTCCCAGAACGGAAAAAATTTTTCGGGCGGACAAAGACAGCGGCTTACGATTGCAAGAGCCCTTGTCCGCAAACCCAGGATATTGATTCTGGATGACGCTGCTTCGGCCTTGGATTATGCGACAGATGCTGCGCTGCGGCATGCAATTGCGGAAATGAAAGAACAGCCGACTGTGTTTATTGTTTCCCAGAGGGCTTCCTCCATTCAGCATGCCGATAAGATTTTAGTGCTGGATGACGGAGAGCTTGCAGGTGCGGGGACGCATGGGGAATTACTGAAAAACTGTAAAGTTTATCAGGAGATTTACTATTCCCAGTATCCGCAGAAGTCAGGAGGTCATGCAGAATGAAAGTGTTAAAAAAGCTGTTCCCTTATATTAAAAAATATTCATTTTTTATTATTGCATCGCTGCTGTTTGCAGCAGTGTCTGCGGTTTTGTCTTTGTATGTTCCGGTTTTGACTGGACGTGCCGTTGACTGTATTATAAAAGTGAACGACGTGGACTTTTCGCGGATTTTCGAAATTATCCGCCAGATGATTGTGATTGTGCTGATTACGGCAGTATCACAGTGGCTGATGAATATCTGCAATAACAGAATTACGTATCAGATTGTGCGGGATTTGCGCAATGATGCGTTTGCCAGAATTGAGATTCTTCCGCTGAAATATTTAGATGCGCATTCGCACGGCGAGCTTGTGAGCCGTGTCATTGCAGATGCCGACCAGGTTGCAGACGGACTTTTGATGGGATTTACCCAGTTGTTTACGGGAATTATTACCATTTTGGGGACACTTGTATTTATGGTGAGTATTCAGTATAAAATAGCGCTGGTAGTAATTTGTATTACGCCGGTTTCCCTTTTTGTGGCAGCGTTTATTGCCAAAAAAACATTTTCAATGTTTAAACTGCAGTCAGAGACAAGAGGGGAGCAGACGGCGCTGGTAGAAGAAATGGTAGCGAATCAGAAAATTGTGCAGGCATTTGGGCAGGAAGAAAAAGTACTGAAAAAGTTTGATGAAATTAACGGCAGACTGGAGAGCTGTTCTTTGAAGGCGACGTTTTTTTCTTCTCTGACAAATCCGTGCACACGTTTTGTAAACAGTCTTGTCTATACGGGAGTCGGTGTTTTCGGCGCGGTATTTGCTGTGACAGGCGGCATCAGCGTAGGACAGCTTGCCAGTTTTTTGAGTTATGCAAATCAGTATACAAAGCCGTTTAATGAGATTTCCGGCGTAGTTACGGAACTGCAGAATGCGCTTGCCTGTGCGGGACGGATTTTAGAGCTTGTGAATGAGACGCCGCAGGTTCCGGAGGATGCGGATGCCGTTGTGCTGGAACATGCAGGCGGAAACGTTTCTCTGGAAAATGTAGACTTTTCTTATTATAAAGACCAGCATTTAATCGAAAATTTTCACTTAACCGTAAAGCCGGGGCAGCGTGTCGCAATTGTAGGCCCAACCGGCTGCGGGAAAACGACGTTAATCAATCTGCTTATGCGCTTTTATGATGTGGACGGCGGCAGCATTCGGGTGGACGGTGAAGACATCCGGCACATTACCCGAAAAAGCCTTCGTACCTCGTATGGAATGGTGCTGCAGGAAACATGGCTTAGACAGGGCACGATTCTTGACAATATACGCATGGGGGTCAAAGATGCTTCAAGAGAAGAAATTATAGAAGCTGCAAAGGCATCTTCCGCCCATGGTTTTATCAAAAGGCTTCCCGATGGCTATGATACAGTCGTGACAGAAGAAGGCAGCGGGCTTTCGCAGGGACAGAAGCAGCTTTTATGTATTGCAAGAGTTATGCTGTCGCTTCCGCCGATGCTGATTTTAGATGAAGCAACCTCTTCTATTGATACAAGAACAGAGCTGAAAATACAAAATGCTTTTGCAAAAATGATGAAAGGCAGAACGAGTTTTATTGTAGCCCACCGGCTTTCCACTATAAAAGAGGCGGATATTATTCTCGTGATGAAGGACGGACATATTATTGAACAGGGAAATCATAAAACTCTGCTTGCAAAAAACGGATTTTATGCTACACTTTATAATAGCCAGTTCGTATACCCTTCGGGCATCCCGGTATGACACGTTCTTTTGGAGCAGTCGGATAAGGGGTTATTTCAGGTATTTTTTGAAGGATTTTGCGGATACTGTATTTAGACGTAACAGTTTGGCCCAGAACTTTGCACTGGCTGCAAAGTCCGTAAGAACGCGTATATTATGTCGGGTGGGAATCCGCCCCTTTGGCGCAGCCAAACTTAAATAGAGTCCGGAGAGTAACAAAAGAAAAAGAAGCGAATACAATATATGTAGCAGGAGTTAAATGTTACCAAAGTATTACACTTGTTACATATATAGAAAAATCTTGACAAAAGAAAGAACTGGTTATTATAATTAGTGTTTGTATTTAAAGATAACGGTTTGACGGATATAGCTTGTTTGATATAGAGGTGCGATATGGAACAGTATATTATAAAAGGCGGGAATCCGCTGGTTGGCGAAGTGGAAATCGGAGGGGCAAAGAATGCGGCTCTTGCCATACTGGCGACTTCGATTATGACAGATGAGACTGTGACAATAGAGAATCTTCCTGATGTGCGGGACATCAATGTAATGCTGGGCGCGATTGAGGGAATCGGAGGAAAAGTTGAGAGAGTCGATGTTCATACAGTCAGAATCAACGGTTCTATGATTCAGAATTTAAGTGTGGATTATGAATATATTAAGAAAATCAGGGCTTCCTATTATCTGCTTGGAGCGCTGCTTGGAAAATATAAAAAGGCTGAAGTCGCACTGCCGGGAGGCTGCGATATTGGAAGCAGGCCGATTGATCTGCATTTAAAAGGATTTCGGGCCCTGGGTGCAAAAGTTGATATTCGGCATGGACTGATCTCGGCGGATGCAGAGGAATTAACAGGAACTCATATTTATCTGGATAAGGTTTCCGTCGGAGCTACCATTAATATTATGATGGCCGCAGCTATGGCAAAGGGCAAGACGACAATTGAAAATGCCGCCAAAGAACCTCATGTCGTAGACGTTGCGAACTGTTTAAACAGTATGGGAGCGAACATCCGCGGCGCGGGCACGGATGTAATCCGCATATCGGGTGTAGAGCGTCTGCATAAGACGGAGTATTCCATTATACCGGACCAGATTGAAGCAGGGACGTTTATGTTTGCGGCAGCGGCGACCAGGGGAGATGTTACCGTTAAGAATGTAATCCCCAAACATTTGGAGGCAATATCAGCCAAATTGCTTGAGATTGGCTGCGAAATAGAAGAACTGGATGATGCAGTCCGCGTTGTGGCTTCCAAACAGCTTCACCATACACAGGTGACAACACTTCCGTATCCGGGATTTCCCACGGATATGCAGCCGCAGATGTCTGTAGTGCTTGGAATTGCAGACGGAACAAGTACAGTTACTGAAAGCATATTTGAAAATCGTTTTAAATACGTAGATGAACTCGCCCGTATGGGAGCTTCGATTAAAGTTGAGAGCAATATCGCGATTGTTACCGGAACGGAGAAATATACGGGAGCAAGAGTCAGTGCACCCGATCTTCGGGCAGGAGCCGCACTTGTAATCGCGGGGCTTGCCGCAGAGGGGATCACGATTGTAGATGATATTTATTATATTGAGCGTGGATATGAAAATTTTGACGGCAAGCTTATGCAGCTTGGCGCACAGATAGAGAAAGCATCTACGGAAAAAGAAATTGTAAAATTTAAACTGAAAGTTTCATAAAGTGCAGTAAAAGTGTCTGTCCCATGATAATCTGACATGAGACGGGCGCTTTTTTCAATGTCCTTGAATAGCGGGCAGTGAACCGATATGGCGGTTTGAATTGTACGTTTTTGCAATTTTTCCCTGCTTTTTAGCTGGAATTACGGAAGAAATGGAAAATAAAATTTCTTGACGGATTGCGCTATAAAGAGTAAAATATCTCTACAGAGATAATAAATCTGTTTTTTAAACGGAGTGTCTCAAAAAGTGTACCTGAAGGGTATTCCGATATGACAAACTCCTGCGGAGTTGTCGCAAAAGGTATTCTTTTCTGACATTGGTA
>CAOKHR010000020.1 GCA_948468325.1 uncultured Lachnospiraceae bacterium
AATATTCTGGAAGAAATGCTGACGGTAGATGTTTTGGAACAGCTGCAGCAGTATTTTAAGCTGGAAAAGTCGAAAGATTCTTTTTCCGATCTGGGACTTATTTTTTCAACGACAGTTTTGGGATTTAAAACGGCTGCAGAGGAGCGCAGACGGGCACTGGCGGAGCTTTCCAAAAAATATGCGGTTACAATTTACAGCAACAGCGATACCAGCGGGCTGTTTCGTGTGCGTTACGGCGGCTCTCTGGATTACTGGAGCGAAATGCCAAAAGTGTTTGCGGCTTCGAAGATTAACCTGAATTTTACAATTCCCAATATTAAAAGCGGTCTGCCGCTTCGTATCTGGGATGTACTTGGCAGCGGAGGATTTCTGATGACGAATTTTCAGGCAGAAATTCCTTACTATTTTAAAAATAAAGAGGATCTGGTTTGTTTTGAAAGCGTGGAAGAGCTGACAGAACTTTGCGGTTATTACCTTTCGCATGAACAGGAGCGCAGACAGATTGCAGGGAACGGTTACCGCAAGGTCTGCAAATACCATATGTGGGAGCAGAGGATAGAAGAGATGATGAAAGAAGTATTTTTTTGTGCAAAATAACAGTTGCAATTGAAAAAAAGATGCATATAATGTTAGGTATCTAACTATCATGTTAGAAATCTAACATTTTTTTGTGCAATGGAGGTGAGACTGTGAATGAAAAAAGAATCATCGGATTTGAAATAAAATCTATTTCGAATATGATTCGCAGGAAATTGGACGATACCTTTTGTGCTCCGGAGTTTGGAGGTTTGACGGGAATGCAGAATGCAATGATGGGGTATATCATGAGGCAGGCGGAACACAGGGATGTTTTTCAGCGGGATATAGAAAAAGAATTCGGCGTCAGAAGGTCTACCGTGACTGTTATGCTTCAGAATCTTGAGCAAAAGGGTTATATCTGCCGCATACCGGTAAGTTATGATGCAAGACTGAAAAAGATAATTCTGACAGAAAAAGCAGAAAAGCTGCAGCAGAGAATCCGGGCAGAAATTGACTTATTTCATGAGAAGTTAGAAGAAAATCTTACCGAAGACGAAAAAGAGCAGCTTTTATATCTGCTTGATAAAATAAGACAGAGTTTGAAATAGGAGGTTTTACGTTATGGTCAGAACACTTGCAGGACAAATCAAAGAATATAAGGCCGATTCTGTCAAAACTCCGATTTATATGATCTTAGAAGTGCTTATGGAAACGATGATTCCGTTAATGATGGCATCTATTGTAGACGACGGAGTAGAGACAGGGAACCTTACGCATATTTACAAGATGGGAGTTTTTATGATTTTTGCCGCAGCCATTGGCCTTTTTGCGGGAATAATGGGAGGAAAATACGGTGCGAGGGCGTCTGCCGGATTTGCCAAAAATCTGCGGAATGCCATGTATGAAAATATCCAGACATTTTCTTTTTCCAATATTGACAAATTTAGTACAGCCGGACTTGTAACGCGTATGACAACAGACGTTACCAACGTTCAGAATGCATATCAGATGCTTTTGCGTATGTGCATGCGGGCGCCGGCAAGCCTGGTCTGCGCATTGATTATGGCTTTTTGGATTAATGCCAGAATTGCGGGAATTTATCTGGCGGCCGTTATTTTCCTGGGAGGAATTTTGTTTCTGATTGCAAGACGGGCAATGAAATATTTTGATCAGGTATTCCGCAAATATGATGATTTAAATGCCAGTGTGCAGGAAAATATTACGGGAATCCGTGTGGTAAAGTCATTTGTCCGTGAGGATTATGAAACGGACCGTTTTAAAAAAGCCAGCGGCAATGTTTATAAAATGTTTATAAACGCAGAGTCTATTGTGGCATGGAATGCGCCGATTATGCAGTTTACAGTATACGGCTGCATTCTGGGAATCAGTTTTCTGGGGGCAAAGATGATTGTGGCAGACTCCCTGACGACAGGCGAACTGATGAGCCTGCTGACTTACTGCATGAATATACTGATGAGCCTGATGATGCTTTCTATGGTATTTGTTATGATTACATTAAGCCTTGCGAGTGCGGAACGTATTTATGAAGTATTAGAAGAAAAACCCGATTTGGTGAATCCGAAGGATCCGGATTATGAGGTAAAAGACGGCAGTATTTCTTTTGAGCATGTATCATTTGCTTACAATAGACAGAATGAAGAGCCTGTGCTTAAAAATGTCAATATAGAGATTCATGCCGGAGAGACAATCGGAATCATAGGCGGAACGGGAAGTGCGAAGACGAGTCTTGTAAATCTGGTCAGCCGGCTTTATGACGTGACGGAAGGCTGTGTAAAGGTAGGGGGAAAAGATGTCAGAAGCTATGATATGGAAACATTAAGAAATGAAGTTTCCGTGGTGCTGCAGAAAAACGTATTGTTTGGCGGCACAATTTTAGAAAATCTGCGCTGGGGCGATAAAAATGCAACAGAAGAAGAGTGCAGACGGGTCTGCAAGCTTGCGTGTGCGGATGAATTTATCAGGAAAATGCCGGAAAAATACAATACGTATATAGAACAGGGAGGCTCCAATGTCTCCGGCGGACAAAAACAGCGTCTGTGTATTGCGAGGGCGCTTTTAAAAAAGCCGAAGATATTGATATTAGATGACAGCACCAGCGCGGTAGATACGGCGACAGATGTCAGAATCCGCAAAGCATTTGCAGAGGAAATTCCGAATACAACAAAGCTGATTATTGCGCAGAGGATTTCCAGTATTCAGAATGCGGACCGCATCATTGTTATGGATAACGGAAGTATCCATGGGTTTGGCACGCATGAAGAATTAATGGAAACAGATCAAATTTACCGTGATGTATATGAAGCCCAAATCAGCGGCAGCGGCGACTTTGATGAAAAGGAGGGTGATGACTCATGCCAGGTCCGATGAGTGCAGGAAAAATACCCATAAAAGGGAAAAATAAAATTAAAAATCCGGGCAAGCTGCTTTTCAGACTGCTTTCCTATATATTAAAAAAGTATGCGATAGCCTGTGTGATCGTTGTAATCTGTATTTTTATCAGTGTGCTTGCCAATGTGCAGGGAACGCTGTTTTTGAAAACTCTGATTGACGTCTATATTGAGCCGTTAATCGGAAGTCAAAATCCTGATTTTTCCGGATTGATACATGCGATTTTGCGGGTGGGAATTTTTTATGCAGCAGGTGTGACAGCCACATATTCTTATACCAAAATTATGATTTATGTCAGTCAGGGCACTTTAAGGCAGCTTAGGGACGATATGTTTGCGCATATGGAAAAATTGCCCATACGCTACTTTGATACAAATTCCCATGGCAACATTATGTCTGTTTATACGAATGATATTGATACGCTCCGCCAGATGATAAGCCAGAGCATGCCGCAGCTTTTATCCAGTGCAGTTACGGTTGTATCCGTGCTGGTCAGTATGATCCGCCTGAATATTCCGCTGACAGCAGTAACGCTCATTATGGTTATGATTATGCTGTTTCTGACAAAAACAGTTGCGGGAAAAAGCGGCAGTTATTTTATTGACCAGCAGAGAAACATTGGAAAAGTCAACGGCTATATCGAAGAAATGATGGAAGGACAAAAAGTAGTCAAGGTGTTCTGCCATGAAGAAGAGAGTATGGCAAAATTTAAAGAGCTGAATGAAGAGCTGTTTGAAAGCGCTTACCAGGCAAACAAATTTGCGAATCTTTTAGGGCCGATTAATTCTCAGGTAGGAAACATCAGCTATGTTCTGTGCGCAATTACAGGAGGAATTCTCGCATTGAATAACATCTCCGGCCTGACAATCGGAGGGCTTGCCAGCTTCCTGACGTTTAACAAAAGCTTTAATATGCCAATCAATCAGGTGAGTCAGCAGTTAAACAGTATTGTAATGGCGATGGCGGGGGCGCAGAGAGTATTTGCGCTGCTGGATGAAAAACCGGAGGCAGATGACGGCTATGTTATGCTTGTCAATGCGAAAGAAGAGCAGGGGAAACTGGTCGAGACAAAAGAGCGTACCGGAATCTGGGCGTGGAAACATTATCATAAGGACACAGACACGACGGATTATGTCCGGCTGAAAGGCGATGTGGTATTGGACGGTGTGGATTTTGGCTATACGGATGAGAAGATGGTGCTGCATGACGTCAGGCTGTATGCAAAGCCGGGGCAGAAAATTGCTTTTGTCGGTTCCACCGGAGCCGGAAAGACGACGATTACAAATTTAATCAACCGCTTTTATGACATACAGGACGGAAAAATCCGTTATGATGGTATCAATGTCAATAAAATAAAAAAAGCGGATTTGCGGCGCTCGCTTGGCATGGTATTGCAGGATACGCATTTGTTTACCAATACGGTTATGGAAAATATCCGTTACGGGAGACTTGACGCCACGGATGAAGAAGTCATTGCCGCGGCAAAGCTTGCCAATGCGGACGGGTTTATCCGGCGTCTTCCAAACGGGTACCAGACGGTGCTTCATGGAGACGGCGCCAGCTTAAGTCAGGGACAGCGGCAGCTTCTGGCCATTGCAAGAGCCGCAGCCATGGACCCTCCGGTTTTAATTTTAGACGAAGCGACAAGCTCCATCGACACGAGGACAGAGAGAATCGTGCAGGACGGTATGGATAAGCTGATGAGCGGCCGGACGACATTTGTCATTGCCCACAGGCTTTCAACGGTAAAAAACAGCAGCTGTATTGTAGTGCTGGAAAACGGCGCTGTTATTGAGAAAGGGACGCATGACGAGCTGATCGGACAAAAAGGAAAATATTATCAGCTTTATACAGGGAGGTAGAAAATGGGACAGAGCGAGCGGCCGAGACGGCTTAGGTCAAATGCAGTTTTACGGAAAATGGTCAGGGAGACCAGAATGGATAAATCTTCTTTGGTTTATCCGATGTTTGTTGTGGAGGGAAAGAATATTAAGGAGGAAATTTCTTCTATGCCAGGGCAGTTTCGGTATAGTCCGGACAGGATGGGGGAAAAGTTAGAGGCTTTGTCCGATATGGGCGTGTCCTCGGTTATGTTTTTCGGAATTCCAAAACACAAAGATGAAATGGGAAGCATGGCATATGCACAGGACGGAATTGTGCAGAGGGCGTTTGCGAAAGCAAAGAAAGAGTATCCGGATTTGTATCTGATTGGAGACGTCTGTATGTGTGAGTACACATCGCACGGACATTGCGGCATCCTTTGCAAAGGGGATGTAGACAATGACAGAACGCTGGAATTTCTGGCCAAAACTGCGGTCTCACAGGTGCAGGCGGGCGCAGATATGGTGGCGCCTTCTGATATGATGGACGGGCGGGTGGCGGCAATCCGCAGTGCGCTGGATGAAAACGGATTTTTCAATGTTCCGGTTATGGCATATTCAGCTAAATTTGCCTCATCTTTTTACGGCCCTTTCCGTGACGCGGCCGAAAGCGCGCCTGCATTCGGAGACAGAAAGACGTACCAGATGGATTTCCACAACCGGAGAGAAGCTCTCAAAGAAGTCTTTCTGGATGTAAAAGAAGGGGCGGATATTGTGATGGTAAAACCTGCCATGGCGTATGGGGATTTGATTCGTGAAATAAAAGACAGTGTAAATCTTCCGGTTGCGTCTTACAGTGTGAGCGGGGAATATTCTATGGTAAAAGCGGCGGCGGCAGCCGGTTATGTGGAGGAAAAGAAAATTATGTGCGAAATGGCAGTATCTGCATATCGGGCCGGCACAGATATTTATATCACGTATTTTGCGGAAGAACTGGCGGAATGCATGGATGAAGGAGTGATTGGTTAGAGCGTGTAACAGTTCAGCCTTACGGCTTCACTGTTACGGAATCCGCCCGTTTAAAGTTTGGCTGCGCCAAAGGGGCGGATTCCCGCCTGAAAAAATATACGTATTCTTACGGACTTTGCAGCCAGTGCAAAGTCCTGGGCTGAACTGTTACCAGAGCGTGTTTCACAACATTTGGATTCTTTACATTTCCTGTTTTTTTTGATAGAATTTAAGTACTAAGATTAAGTATAGAGGAGGTACTTTATTATGACAAAACGTAGTTGTAAAAAACTACTAAGCTGCCTGCTGGCATTTTTGCTGACAGTGACGCCTGTGTTGTCCGGAACGCTGGATGTACAGGTAAAGGCGGCGCAACCTACAGTATGGTGTAATGTAACATCCGGAAGCGGCAACGGAGATGATTATACGGATGCATCAAAAGGACCGGCTTCCGTATTGTTACATCAGAATCAGACGATGCCGACGGGAGGAACGTTTTCTGTTACATATGAAAAACTGGGTACGCCTTCTGCTGCAAAACTCGGCTTTTTCTATTCATATGTAGATGACGGCAACTGGGTGTATGTCGGATATAATGACACCGACCAGTGGTATTATGAGTATAAGGTGGACGGAAGCGGCGAACATGAAAAGATAGATCTTCCGGAGCAGAATGACGGCTCAAGAACAACGTTTTCCGTATCTTCAAACCGTGAAACACTGGTTGTAAATGTAAACGACGCGAAAAAGGAAATTACAAATCAGGCATTTATCCAGGCGGCAGATAAGGCGGCCGGAAAAGGAAAATTCGGTTTCCGCGCAGGAAGCGGCACGTCGTTCCGTTTTACGGATGCAAAGCTGAATAATGCAGATTTAAGCGATGAATGGAGTTTTCTGGCAGACAATGCGGGGCAGAGTAAGACGACAGAGACAACGGCTCTGCATACCGTATCGGGTACTGTGCTGGACCAGGAGACAAATGCTCCCATAAAGGATGCGACAGTAAGAATCGGTACAGAGAGCGCGAAAACAGCAGATGACGGGAAATTCACCATTGCCGTAGAGGCGGGTACTTATGATGTTGCAGTATCAGCGATTGGTTATGTAGCAAATACGGTTACGGGTGTAGCGGTCAGCGGTGATGTAAATCTGACAGAAGCAATTAAACTGACAAAAAGAAATGTTGTAACATATGACCATTATATCACAAGCGGTACCATTCAGGCGGCAGTCAGCGAAAACTTTCCGCAGGTATACCAGTACAAAGTGACTGTAGACGGAAATGAGAGAGTAGTTGCAGGACAGGCAGACGATCTTTCTGTTATCAAAGTAAATGGCAGCAATATTACACCTGTAATGGACGATGTCCAGATCAATGAGAACTCTGCAGTTTATTCTATGACATTGAAAGACGAGGCTGTGTCCATTGACATGAAGATGACGGTAAAGATTTCCGTATTGGAAAACGACCTGACCTGGGAAGTGACAGAGATCAGGAAAAATGGAGGATGTGTTAAGATTGGCACAATTGAAGTGCCGAATCTGAATCTGGTAACGATAACGGACGAGCAGAGCGACGCACAGTTTATGGGTGCGAATGTATCCGGTAATGTAAATGCCAGCGGAGATGAAGAAATTACATTTGAAAAAGGATTCTCTGCAAATGCAACCAGAGGATATGCGTACGGCTTTTTGTCTGCTGACGGAGTGAGCGCGGGCGTATGGAGCAATTCGGAGATGGCCGGAGACAGGCGTCTGGTGCGCAACAACGGCACAAACAGTATGTCTTTGACAAGCGCGGCATGGAATTATGAATACTCTACAGACAACGATGTGTCTACTTCAAGAAACTATGACGGAATACCGGTCAGCGAGCTGCCAAGCGTAAAAGTCTGTCTGGCAGGTGATGAAAATCAGGATGGCATTACAGACTGGCAGGACGGAGCGATTGCATACCGCGATATTATGAATAATCCGTATGGCTCTGAAAACACAAAAGATCTTGTGAATTACAGAATTGTAATGAATTTCAGCAGTCAGGCTACCAATCCGTTCTTAAAAACGGCAGATAATATCAAGAAAGTATATCTGGCAACAGACGGACTTCCTCAGGCTGTTATGATGAAAGGCTTTGGAAGCGAAGGCCATGATTCCGCCAATTCGGAATATGGAAATGTCGGAGAACGTCTCGGCGGTATCGAGGATTTAAAGAAGCTGAATACAATTGCACATCAGTACAATACACAGACAGGTATACATATCAATGCACAGGAAGCTTATCCCGAGGCACAGAGTTTTACAGATGCTCTGATTAACGGACCGAGCAGCACGGGATGGGGATGGCTGGACCAGTCATACACAATCAACCGCACCTATGATCTTGGCTCCGGGCTTCGTTATAAACGGCTTCTGCAGCTTTACGACCAGTTAAACGGCACGAATCTCTATGCAAACAAATGGCCGGGCGTTGCAGGACAGGGTAACGATGAAACGGTTGCGAGTGCAGATGTGATTGCGCAGACAGTTGCAGAGCACAAAGGAGCGGCCGAAAATCTTGATTTTATGTATCTGGATGTCTGGTACGGAGATTCCTGGGAGACACGTAAAATTGCACAGCAGTTTAATTCCCTTGGATGGAGATTTTCCACAGAGTTCGGATATGAGGGAGAATATGATTCTACCTGGCAGCACTGGGCGACAGAAGGTTCTTACGGCGGTCGCGGAGGCAAAGGCTTTAACAGCGATGTAGCACGTTTTATCCGCAACCATCAGAAAGATTCGTTTGTCTTAAACTGGCCGTCCTACGGCGGTACGGCGGACAATCCTCTGCTTGGAGGATACGATCTGGCAGGATTTGAAGGATGGGGCAGCAACAATAATTTTGATGAGTATATAACAAGAACTTTTGCAGTCAATCTGCCTACAAAATTCCTTCAGCATTATAAAGTTTATAAATGGGAAAATTATGCAGACGGTGAGTCTCCTGTAGGAAACCATGAGAAGCAGATTACATTAAAGAGCGACGACGGGAAAGATACGGTAGTTGTAACCAGGAATGAAGAACAGAGACCGGAAGTCAGCCCTACGAATTACAATTTTGTTGAGAGAACAATTACTTTAAACAATAAAAAGATTTTAGATGATGTGACATATCTTCTGCCGTGGACAGACAGTGAGACAAACGAAGAAAAATTGTATCACTATAATTATGACGGCGGAACAACGACCTGGGAAGTGCCTGACAGCTGGACGAATCTGGCAAATGTTAAGATTTACAGGCTGACAGATGCAGGAAGAACAGAAGGGAAGACAGTCGCAGTATCCGGGGGAAAAGTTACTCTGACTGCAGAAGCAGATACGCCGTATGTTGTAATCAAAGGTACTGCAAACGCAGCGAAAAAGACTGTGAATGACTGGAGTACTTACGCACATGTAAAAGATACTGGATTTAACGGTTATGCAGGCACAGGCAGCGGCGATGTGCTGGACGGCAGTGTGTGGTCGGGAGACATTACGGATGCCAGAGTTGTGCGCGTTGCAAGCGGCAATAAATATCTACGGATGGGCAGCGAGAACGGAAAGCAGACAATTTCGACGCCGATTACGGATTTAAAAGCCGGAACAAATTATGTTGCACAGGTTTATGTAGACAACAAGAGCAATGCAAAAGCATGGATTAAAGTAACAGGAGGGGAAAAGAGTGTTTCCAACTACACTTTAAGATCTATTGCAGGCAATTATCCGAGGTGTGACGCCCATAACGTAAATGCGTTAAGCGGAAGCAATATGCAGCTGATGCTGGTTTCTTTTACGGCAAAGAGTCCTACGGCAACTTTAATTCTGGAACGTGAGGCGGGTAAAGGAGTTACTTATTTTGACGATATCCGCATCATAGAAAAGACTTTAAATAATTTCAAAGCGGACGGCAGCTTTGAGCAGGATTTTGAAACAGTAACAGGCGGACTGTATCCGTTTGTTATGGGACCGGCACAGGGCGTAGACGACCAGGTAACGCATCTGTCCGAAAAGAATGATCCCTACACGCAGTCCGGATGGGGCAACGTAATACTGGATGACGTGATTGAGGGCAAATGGTCTTTGAAATATCACAGAACGAATGGCGGAAGCGGTACAGAGCAGGGTATACTTTATCGTACAATTCCTCAGAATCTCAGGTTTGAATCAGGAGAAACGTATGAAGTCAGCTTTGATTACCAGGCCGGGTGCTCCGATTCATTTTATGTTGTTGTCGGCGACGGGGAACAGGTTGTCAGACAGTATGAGAAATTTGACGGTACGGCAGCACCCGCAGCCAAGCAGAAATCTACTACTGGGAAATTTACATTCGGTATGACCGGCTCCGGCAGCGAGCAGTCATGGTTTGGAATCGCTACAGTCAATACATCGGCTTCAGGGCCTTACGGGCAGGCAGACTTTGTCCTTGACAATCTGAAAGTCAGAAAGGTCGGAGCTGCGATACATCCGGGTTCCGCTACGGTTTCATCGGCAAAAGATCCGGTGGAATTTACGGTAAGCTTCGACAGTGAACTCGACAACAAAAATGCGGTTACATGGAGTTCTTCCGATTCGTCCGTAGCGCGTGTCGTTCCGGATCCGGAGGATTCGAAAAAATGCAGGGTATACTTTGTCGGTTTTGGCGATGCGGAAATTACCGCGGAGACAACAGTGAATTTTGAAGCGGTTACGTTAAAAGGCAGCGTTTCATTTCCGGAATATTATGAACTTGACGATAAAGATAAAAAAGAGGCGAAGTTTAAAGGCGCATGGGCCAATACGGAGGCAGAGCCAGATGGCGATACTGCAGAAATGGCTATAGACGGTAAAGCAGGAACGCAGTGGCATTCTAATTATCATGCAGGGTTTGCCGCATCAGAGTCGAATCCGGCTATTATTACAGTTGAACTGGAAGACGGAGACAATATTTCAAATTATAACAGAGTTACAATTTTACAGAGAAATAACAATGTAAACGGACTGGTTCAGAAATATAAGTGTATTGTCGGAGATAATTACAATCAAGAGACACATGAGATCACAGGCAACGTATCTTCTACCGAGATTATTACAGCCGCAAACAGCGGACAGGGAGAAAAAGAAAGATGTGTGCTTCCAGTCGGGGCACAGGGAAAATATCTCCAGATTCAGGTGATGCAGGGATATGGAAATCATGCATCCATTGCGGAAATTAATCTGGATAAAGTCGGCAGCAACAATACGGAAGCAGAAAGTGAAAATATAAATGCAAGCGCCGCGAAATGGTCAGAAGATGCAAAAGCAGCGCTGACGGCAGCCATAAGCAGTGCGAAGGCTGTTTATGACAAGGGACGGGGCGATTATTCACAGGAAAGCTGGACAGCGTTTGAAGCGGCATACCAGGCTGCGGACGCGGGCAAAAACGGTACGGATACAAATACGTTGATTGGACTGCATCAAACACTTGCGAATGCACAGAGCGGACTTGTTGTCACAGAAGCAGCCGCAAGGCAGAAAGTTACGGAAGAGCTTGATAAGGCAGGGGAAATTGGTACGACAAACCAGGGCGGTTATACGGCGGAAAGCTGGAAAGCCTATACAGATGCATATCAGGCGGCAAGTGAAAGCGGAAGCGTTTCAGATCCGGCGAAAATAATCCGTTTGCAGGAAGCCCTTAAATATGCGATGGCTAATCTGGAAACAGAAGCCCAAAGAGCTCAAAGAGAGCTGAAAGAAGCATTGAATGCGGCGGCGAAGATAAAAGAAGCCGGTAAAGGCGATTACACGGCAGAAAGCTGGAATGCATTTACAGATGCATATAATGCGGCAGAAAAAGGACAAACGCTTACAGATGCTGAAAAACTGGATGAACTTCGAATTGTTTTGGAAAATACGCAGTACAATTTCCGCACCAATTTACAGGAAGCAAAGCAGAGGCTGGGACTTGCGCTGAAAGCAGCAGGAGAGAAGATCGGCCTGGGACAGGGCGATTATGCGGACGCAAGCTGGAATGCATATGTGAGTGCATATGGCAATGCTTTTGCATCGCTGGATACAGGAAGAACAGATAATCTGGACGCGTTATATGCTGCACTTTTGAAAGCAGAAAGCGAACTGGATACTGATGCAGGCGTTGCACAGAAAGCGCTGGCAGGCGTATTAAGCGCAGCCGCTTCCATAAAGAACGCCGGACAGAAGAATTATACAACAGAGAGCTGGAACGCATTCCTGGCAGCATATGCGGCGGCAGAGGCCGGAAAGAATTCAAATGACCCGGCACAGCTTCTGGCTTTGCAGCAGGCGCTTGTCGCTGCGCAGAATGGTCTTACGGAAGCAGCGCCAGAGGGACTGCAGCTTAAGGAATACACCGATGCAAAGACAGGAATGAAATATAAGGTAACGAGTGTCAGCAAAAAGACAGTGAAGCTTGTTAAAGCAAAAGATAAAGCCACTGTAAATATTCCTGCAACGGTAACGTTTGAAGGAGTAAGCTGTAAAGTTACAGTAATCGGCAGCAAGGCATTTAACGGATGCAAAAAATTAAAGACAGTTACGATCGGCAATAATGTAACGACAATTGAGGCAAATGCATTCTTTAATTGTAAGAAGCTGACAAAGGTAAATGTCGGAAAGAAATTAAGCAAAGTAAACAAGAACGCATTTAAGAAATGTACGGCAAAGAAGATTACCGTAAAACTGCCAAAGAACTTAAAGAAGAATAAGAAGCTGAAAAATCAGCTGACAAAGGCGGGAATCAAGAAAAATAAGATAAAATAAACCACAGGTTTTTGTGAAACTCCGGAAGAGAAAAGCCTGGTGGCATTAAGTTAAGAGAATCTCACGTCACAGAAGTTGTGGCGTGGGATTTTTTTATGCAAGCCATTGGAGATAAGCTCCCATCTTTTTTGTGCAAAAACACTATATAAAGCAGAAAAATAATTTGATTTTTTGTGGATTTTATGAGATAATAAAATACATCTATGCGTTATGTCAGAGGAGCATCAGACAAATGCAGAAAAATTAACTATTTTAAGAGGGAAGAAGGAGGATTTATTATGAAAACACATGGTTGTAAAAGACTTCTAAGCTGTCTTTTGGCCTTTGTGCTGGCGCTGATGCCTGTGGCGTCTGAACTGCCGGCCCTGCAGGTGAAAGCGGCGGGGGTACCGTGGAATTATGTAAAAGCGGGGGACGGGAATGGAAACAGTCATTCTTATGATAATGCAGCAGCAGAACCGGCACCCGCAGCCGTGCTTTTAAACCAGTCGGCAGCGATGCCGCTGAATGGAAGCATGCGCACAAAATTGCGTTTTGTCAATGAAAATCCGGCAGAAAATGCCAAATTTGGCATTTTCTATACGTATCAGGATGCTGAACACTGGATTTATGTAGGATATGATAAAACCAATAAGTGGTATTACCAGTATAAGAATGGTACGAATGAAAATTATGGTTCTCTGACATTTTCACCGGAAATTCCTGTTCCGGAAGCCAACAAAGAGTATACAATCAGTATTTCTCTTTTAAATGAAGCACTTCAAGTGGATATTACGGAAGGCACGAAAACAAATACGGCAAAAGGATCATTTCCGCCGCTGTTTGAACTTACAAAGGCAATAAACGGAGTGGGAAAATTCGGGTTCCGTGCCGGAAAAGAAGATGTGGCGACAGAATTTATGTTCCGCGATGTTTTCTGCGGTGAAGCGAATCAGGATGCCGCTTCATGGGCATTTCTGCTTCCGACTCTCGGTTCGGCGATAGAAACGAGGGAAATCCAGACATATGCAGTCAGCGGAACTGTTTTAAAACCGGATGGAACTCCGATGGAAGGCGCAACCGTAAGGCTTGCGGGGCAGAGCGCCGTAACGGATGCAGAAGGAAAGTACAGCATAAGCGGTATTGAAAACGGAACGTATGAAATTGCCGTATCTGCACAGAAATATGCTGCGGCGTCTGTGAGTATTACAGTAAAAGACGGCGCTTTGACAGTGGATCCTATACGTCTTTCCGAACAACAGGCGGCAGATTATGATACATTTATCGAATCATCTCAGATGAAAGCTGCAATTGATAAGACATTTCCACGGGTAATGCAGTATGAGATGAAAACGGGGGCAGCCCAGGGAAAGAAATTTATTGGACAGGAAGAAGAGATTCGCGTTTTCGAAATTAATAAGAAAGAGATCTCGCCTACATTAAAAAATTTTGTTTTAAACGCGGACAGCGCAGTTTATACGCTGGGACTGGCGGATGCAGAAAGCCAGATTAACATGGATATGGAAGTTACCATCCGGGTCAGTGAAAATGATTTGATTTGGGAAGTGACGAAAATAACAAAAGGAAACGGCTGCGTGAAGATTAATACAATCGAGGTACCGCAGTTAAATCTGATTACGATTGATGACGGGCAGGAAAATACCCAGTTTAAAGGCGCGGTAAATTCCGGTGATGTTAATTCAAGCGGCGACAGAGAAATTACGTTTAGCAGAGGATTTATTGCGAATGATACAGGTTCTTACGGTTATGGATTCCTCTCCGCGGACGGCTTAAGCGCAGGACTGTGGAGCAATTCCGAAGCGCTCGGAGACAGGAGAATTGTCAGAAATAATGGAAACAATACAATTTCCCTGACAAGCAATGCATGGTATTATGATTACGGCGATGATCCAAAGTCAGCGGAATATGAGTACACGCCGGTCAGCGAACTGCCGTGCGCAAAAGTCTGCATTGCGCCTGATTTGAATGAGGACGGCATTGCCGACTGGCAGGATGGCGCAATTGCGTACCGCGACATTATGAATAATCCGTACGGTTCGGAAAATGTGCCGGAGCTTGTAAATTACCGTATTGTTATGAATCTTGGCAGCCTTGGACCCAATCCGTTTATGAAAACCGCGGATAATGTAAAGAAAGTTTATCTGGCGACAGACGGGCTTCCGCAGTCAATTATGTTAAAAGGTTTTGGAAATGAAGGCCACGATTCCGCAAATTCAGAATACGGCGGCGTTGCAGAACGTCTCGGCGGGATTGAAGACCTGAAAAAGCTGAATAAAATCGCGCACCAGTACAATACGCAGGTGGGCATTCACGTCAACGCACAGGAAGCATACCCGGAAGCGCAGACTTTTTCAGATGATCTGCTGGTTCCGTCTGAGATTATGCGTCCGACGACATGGGGATGGATGGACGCTTCCTATGAAATTGATAAAATCAAAGACCTGGGAACGGGACTTCGTTATAAGAGATTTTTACAGCTCTATGACCAGTTAAACGGAACCTCTCTTTATCTGAATAAATGGCCGGGCGTAGCCGGACAGGGCGAGCCGGAAGAAGAGGTGCTGCCGGACGCTGCGACAATTCAAAAGACGGTGGCGGAACATCTCGATAATCCGGAAGATTTAGATTATATTTATCTGGACGTATGGTATCAGGATTCCTGGGAATCCAGAAAAATCGCACAGCAGGTAAATTCTCTGGGATGGAGATTCTCTACAGAGTTTGGTACATCCTGTGAATACGATTCCACCTGGCAGCACTGGGCGACAGAAGGCCATTACGGCGGATCTACCGGAAAAGGCAATAACTCGGAAGTTATGCGTTTTCTGCGCAACCATCAGAGAGACTCTTTCGTACTGAACTACCCGAGTTTTGGCGGTGAAGCGGACAATCCGCTGCTTGGGCATTTTAATCTGAGCGGTTTTGAAGGCTGGGGCAGCAGTAATGACAGCTATAATGATTACATAAGGATTACTTTTACGGAAAATCTTCCCGCAAAATTTTTACAGCATTATCTGATTACCAAATGGGTGGATTATACCGGTACAAACGGCGATGTTTCACCGGCCGGAAGCAAAGCGAAAGAGATTACGTTAAAGAGCTCCGACGGAGAGGATACGGTTGTCGTAACGAGAAATACACAGCAGCGTCAGGATACGATTATTGAAAGAACGATTACGTTAAACAGCACGAAGGTGCTGGATGACGGAGCTTATCTGCTCCCCTGGAACGACTGGGAGACAAAGCAGGAAAAGCTTTATCACTGGAATTATGACGGCGGCGCAACAACCTGGGAACTTCTGGACGATTGGAAGAGTCTGTCAAATGTAGTAGTATATGAACTGTCAGACCAGGGACGCGGAGAAGCACAGACAGTTGCCGTAACGAACGGCTCTATCACACTTGACGCAAAAGAGAAAACAGCATACGTTGTTGTAAAAGGCCAGGAAGCTCCGAAAAAGGTAAAAGCGGAATTTGGCGAAGGCGCATATGTAACAGATCCGGGATTTAATACTTATGCGGGAACGGGAGACGGAACTCCGTTAAACGGCCAGGTATGGAGCGGAGACATTGCGGATGGCAGCATTCGGGTTAAGAAAGTGGGTACGGGAAATCAGTATCTTATGATTGACAGCCCGACAAAAGATGTGGCTGTTTCCACCAAATTAAACTCTCTGACACCGGGACAGAATTACGTGGCGCAGGTTTATGTGGATAATCGGTCGAATGCAGAAGCGACGCTTGAAATCAGCGGTGCAAAAGAGACGGTTTCCAATTACTCTTTAGAGTCTCTGGCACAAAATTATAACCAGGCGGACGCGCACAGTACAAGAGCGGTATCGGGCAGCAGAATGCAGATTATGCAGGTATCTTTTGTTGCGGCGGCCGATACGGCGACACTGACCCTGAAAAGAGAAGCGGGTGAAGGCGTAACGCATTTTGATGATATACGTATTGTACCGAAAGCACTTTACAATTTCCGCAGTGACGGAACATTTATTCAAGATTTTGAATCCGTTGTACAGGGGTATTATCCGTTTGTATTAGGGCCGGCACAGGGCGTAACCGATCCGGTAACGCATTTGTCCGAATACCATGCGCCATATACCCAGTCAGGCTGGGGCAGCAGAATTTTGGATGACGTTATTTCTGGCCAGTGGTCCTTAAAGCATCATGGCGCAAATACAGGCATTATTTACCGGACGATTCCGCAGAATTTCCATTTTGAGCCGGGACAGCTTTATGAAGTATCTTTTGACTATCAATCGGGTTCTAGATCGGAAGAGCGTCGTGTAGGGAAAGAGTG
>CAOKHR010000021.1 GCA_948468325.1 uncultured Lachnospiraceae bacterium
GCATCGTCCTGTTTACAATTTCTAACAGTTCTCCATGAACCTCAGTATCATCACAGCATAAAATTTCATTTTTATCCATTGGTTTTCTCTCCTATACTTTATGGGACAACTCCGCAGGAGTTTGTCATAATGGGATGCCCTTTGGGCATAAATTCTTTACAAACAAAGCGCGGACTGCATTCATTACTGCAAGCACCATAACACCTACATCCGCAAAGATAGCCAGCCACATATTGGCGATTCCGGCCGCGCCCAGCACAAGACATAAGATCTTAATCCCGATTGCAAAATAAATATTTTCATATACAATGCGGATACACTTTTTCGATATACGGATTGCCTTTGCAATTTTTAAAGGATCATCATCCATCAAAACTACATCTGCCGCTTCAATTGCTGCGTCAGAACCGAGTGCGCCCATGGCAATTCCGACATCCGCCCTTGAAAGCACCGGCGCATCGTTGATTCCGTCTCCTACAAACGCAAGCTTCTCTTTTGGAGCCTTTTGTTCCAGCAATTCTTCTACTTTGGTAACTTTGTCTGCCGGAAGCAGTTCACTGTACACTGTCTCAATCCCAAGCTCTGATGCAGTCTGCTCTGCCGCCGCACGTCTGTCACCGGTCAGCATAACTGTTCCGGATATTCCCAGTTTGTGCAAAGCCGAAACAGCTTCTTTTGCATGCGGTTTTTTCAAATCGGAAATTAAAATATGTCCGGCATAATTTCCTTCTACGGCAACATGCACAACTGTTCCCGCACTCGAACATTCCTGACAGGAAATGCCAAACTTCCTCATCAGCTTTCCGTTTCCTGCCGCCACTTTTTTTCCGTCTATTACGGCCGTAACACCATGGCCGCCAATTTCCTCAACATCGGAAATTCTGGACGGATCAATCTCTTTTCCATAAGCCTTTTTCAGACTTTTGCTGATGGGGTGGGATGAATAATATTCTGCCAAAGCAGCATATTCAATTAGTTTATCGGCTTCTATCTGATTATGATGCACTCCGTTTACTTCAAATACGCCCTGCGTCATTGTTCCTGTCTTATCAAATACTACATATTTTGTCTGGGACAATGCTTCCAGATAATTGGAACCCTTAACCAAAATTCCCTCTTTGCCTGCCCCTCCGATACCTGCAAAAAAACTAAGCGGTATACTGATGACAAGTGCACAGGGGCAGCTGATTACAAGAAACGTAAGCGCACGGTATATCCATTTCTCCCATCCCGGCGCCCCTCCCAGAAATATCATGGAAATAAGCGGCGGTAAAATTGCAAGCGCCAGTGCACCGTAACAGACAGCCGGCGTATAATACCTGGCAAATCTGGAAATAAAATTTTCGGATCTTGATTTTTTGGAGCTGGCATTTTCCACCAAATCCAAAATCTTAGATGCCGTAGATTCCCCAAATTCCTTTATCGTCCGCACACGCAGCACGCCTGTCATATTAATGCTTCCGCTGATAATCTCATCGCCTTTTGCAACTTCTCTCGGAACGCTTTCTCCTGTCAGTGCGCCTGTATTTAAAGCAGAACTGCCCTCTACAATAATGCCGTCAATCGGGACCTTTTCGCCGGGCTGCACTACAATAATACTTCCGGTTTCTACTTCATCCGGATCTATGCGCTCCATGCTGCCATTTTTTTCTATATTTGCATAATCCGGACGAATATCCATCAGATCACTGATATTTCTCCTGCTCTTACCCACGGCATAACTCTGAAAAAGTTCTCCGATCTGATAAAACAGCATAACTGCGACCCCTTCTGTATACTCTCCCAGAAAAATGGCTCCGATTGTCGCAACTGCCATCAGAAAGTTTTCATCAAACACCTGCCTATTCCAGATTCCTTTTCCGGCCTTTTTTAAAATATCATAGCCAATTATGAGATATGGTATCATATACAGACAAAAACGGAAATACCCGCTTAAAGGGATAAAATGCAGCAAAACCATTAATGCCGCGCTCAAAAGAATCCGAATTAAAACTCTTTTCTGTTTTTTATTCATAACTTCCTGCTTCCCTCTCTTTCCCTGTTTTATAAATAAATTTCGCAGTCGTCCTCTACCTTTTTACAGTTTTTTAAAACTTCCTGCATAACTGCTTTCGGCTCGCTTCCCTCTTCAAATTCTACGGTCATTTTCAATGTCATAAAATTTACAACTGCATCTTTCACTCCTGCTGTCTTCCTTGCTGCCTCTTCCATTTTATTTGCACAATTAGCACAATCCACTTCAATTTTGTATGTTTTTTTCATAATTTTATTATCCTTTCTTCATTTTATCATATGAACAATTATTCATATGTTTAAAAATATTATACCATACTAATTTTATTTGTCAATACTTACTTGCATGCAAATTTTAAATCATATATAATATGTCTGAGGTGATATAATGTCAAACGAAATTCATGAATTTTTAAGGAAAATTTTAGAAAAACTACAGGCTATAGATTACGTGAAACCAGAATCCCTGCCGAATATTGACTTATATATGGATCAGGTTACTACGTTCATGAATACCCAGCTGGCATCCATGAAACGTCATAAAGAAGATAAAATTCTCACCAAAACAATGATTAACAATTATGCCAAAAATAATCTTCTTCCGCCGCCGGACAAAAAGAAATATTCAAAAGACCATGTGCTTACGCTGCTGTTTATCTACTATTTTAAAAATATTTTAAGTATCAGTGATATACAAAATATTTTAAATCCGATTACAGACAAGTATTTCAAAAATGACAATGGCCTGAGCCTGCAGGATATTTATAACGAAGTCTTCGGGCTGGAACACGAAGAAGCACAGCTTATCTTAAAAGAACTTGCAAGAAAATACAAGACCAGCTTAAAGACATTTGCAGACGTTCCGAAAGAAGACGCCGAACTTTTGCATAAATTCTCATTTATCTGTATGTTAAGCTTTGATGTTTACATAAAGAAACTGATTATTGAGCAGACAATTGATAAACTTCCTTCTTTAAAATCCGATTCGGACAATACGAAAAAGAAGAAAGAAAAAGAATAGATAAAAATCTATTCTTTTTTCTTTTCATTTAAGCGTTCAAATACCATATCATATCCATCATTCCCATAATTCAGGGAACGGTTTACCCTGCTGATCGTCGCTGTCGATGCACCGGTTTTTTCTGCTATGTCAAGGTATGTTCTCTCTTCTCTTAACATATGTGCCACCTCAAAACGCTGCGACAGGGATAACAATTCATTTACTGTACAAATATCTTCAAAAAACGTAAAACACTCCTCTCTGTTCTGCAGTGTCAAAATAGCATCAAACAGAGAATTTACGGCTTCCGTTCTTATTTTTTTTACCATGTACCATTCTCCTTTTATTACTTTTTATATCAATTTTAACATATTAAAGTGTGAAAGTAAACCGAATTATCACATTTTTCTTTACCTGTCATAAAATAAATTATAATTTTTTATTTCAGGGAGGATTTCCTATTGTCATTTCAGTTTCATCTCAAAAAAAGACTGCCTGCTTTTCTCCTGATTCTGTCACTTCTTGCAGTGACACTATCCGGCTGCGGCAATACACGAGGCGCTTCTAAAACTTCCGGAAAAAAAGTAGTTCTAAACGAAGTGGCGCATTCCATTTTCTACGCCCCGATGTATGTTGCAATTGAAGAATCCTATTTTGAGGATTTGGGCATTGACGTTTCTCTTACCACAGGCTTTGGCGCCGATAAAACTATGACCGCCGTGCTCTCCGGCGAAGCAGACATCGGTTTTATGGGCCCCGAAACTACCGTATACGCCCATAATGAAGGCGCTTCCGATGCCGTTGTTAATTTTGCACAGCTTACTCAGCGTGCCGGAAATTTCCTTGTTGCAAGGGAACCTATGGAAAACTTTTCATGGAGTGATTTAAAAGGCAAAAATGTACTCGGAGGCAGAGCGGGCGGTATGCCGGAAATGGTCTTTGAATTTGTTTTAAAGAAAAACAATCTCAATCCCGCCACTGACCTTTCCATTGACCAGAGCATTGATTTCGGATCAACTGCCGCTGCATTTTCAGGCGGACTTGGGGATTTTACGGTGGAATTCGAACCTTCAGCGACTACGCTTGAAACAGAAAAATCAGGATATGTCGTCGCTTCTTTAGGCGTAGATTCCGGCTATGTTCCATATACCGCATTTTCTGCAAAGAAAAGCTATATTGAAGAAAATCCGGATACGATTCAGGCATTTACCGACGCTCTGCAAAAAGGCATGCAGTATGTCAATGAACATACCAGCGAAGAAATCGCCGCTGTAATTGCACCGCAGTTTCCGGATACGGACCTTGCTACCATTGCAGCTATCGTTGACCGCTACCAGAAACAGGATACCTGGAAAACAGACGTCATTTTCACAGAGGACGCCTACCATCTTCTTTTAGATATTTTAGAAGAATCCGGACAGCTTGATAGCAGACCTCCATATGAAGATCTGATTGATACTCAGTTTGCCGATAAATCTGCAAAATAAAAAACTGCCACCGGCAGTTCCTTCATTATAAAACACAAAAATCCTCCGAAAGTATCTTTATAGTAACAGTGAATCCGTAAGGCTGAACTATTACTCTTCATACAATCGGAGGTTTTCTTTTAAGCAAATACGCCAAACACTACTTTACTGGCTATTCCCATAATAATTCCTGCCAGCAGCACACCCAGCATAACAGCCGTAATGCTGGATTGAAAATCCATATCTAAAATACTTGCCGCAAGCGTTCCCGTCCACGCGCCTGTTCCGGGTATCGGAATCCCAACAAACAAAAGCAATGCCAAAAACAATCCCCTGCCTGCTTTTTCCTGCAGCTTTTTTCCTCCTTTTTCACCTTTTTCCAGACAGAACGTGAAAAATCTGCCTGTTACAGGTTTATCTGCTCCCCATTCCAAAACTTTTCTGGCAAAAAGATAAATAATCGGCACAGGAAGCATATTTCCGATAATACAGACAATATATGACTGTACAAACGGAAGATCCATCCCTTCTGCAACTGGAATAGCCCCTCTTAATTCTATCAAAGGCACCATCGAAATCAGAAAAATATAAAAGAATTTTTTTAGCATTACATACTCCTATCCTGTGACATATACTGTTTTAAAAATGCAAACAAAGCTTCCATCTCTTCTCTCGTTCCAATTGTAATCCGAAGATAATTGCGGATACGCTCTGGATTTTTGAAATGGCGGACGTAAATCCCCTCTTTTTTCAGATCCATAAAAACATCCTCCGCTGCATAATCGGGATGTGTTGCAAAAATAAAGTTTGCCTTAGAATCTGCAAATTCAAATCCCAGACTGCGAAATTCTGCTTTTGCCCATTCCCTCGTTTCTATAATTTTCTGCGTACACTGACTGAAATATGCATCATCTTTCCATGCCGCCACGCCAAGGGCAATTGCCGTCTGGTTCATCGTATAAGAATTAAACGAATATTTGCAGTCATTGATATACCCGATCAGCTTTTTATTTCCCAGCAAAAATCCAATCCGCATTCCGGCCATAGAACGTGACTTGCTAAATGTCTGGGCAATCAGCAGATTATCGTATTTCTTCAATAACGGAAGCGCTGAAACTCCCCCAAAATCAATATATGCTTCATCAACGATAACAATGACATCCGGATTCTGCCGAATAATTTCTTCTATTTCTTCCAATGCTTTCAATACTCCTGTCGGTGCATTAGGATTTGGAAATACAATTCCCCCATTTTCTTTCCTGTAATCATTTGGACAAATCCGAAAATTTTCATCTAACGGCTGTACTTCATAAGGAATTCGAAACAACTCTGCCCAGACGTCATAAAAAGAATATGTAATATCCGGAAATAATATCGGTTTTTTCGAATTAAAACAGGTTAAAAAAGCCATTGCCAACACATCATCCGAACCAACACCCACAAATACCTGTCCGGATTCTAACCCATAAAACTCTGCAATGGCATCCACTAAATCAGAAGCTGCAGGGTCCGGATACCGGCGCATCAAGTCTGCATCTATCTTCTGCAGCGCCTCTATAACTCCCGGCGCAGGAGGATATGGGTTTTCATTTGTATTTAACTTAATAAGATCCGTTCTCTTCGGCTGCTCCCCGGGTACATAGGGAACTACCCTGCGGATATTTTTTTCCCATAATCTCACTTCCATACCGCTATTCCATTTCACCGGCAAGGTTGTAAACTTTTGCCAGTTTTGCAAATGCCCCCAGAGAACGATTGATTTTTTCATTGGAAATACAATAAGCCAGCCGGACATAGCCGCCGCAGCCAAACGCACTTCCCTTCACCAGAATCAGATTATATTTTTTTGCTTCTGCCACAAACTCCGCCTCATTTTCCACCGGAGATTTCAGCCAGAGATAAAAAGCCCCCTGCGGCCTGATACAGGTAAATCCCAGTTTCACCAGTCCTTCATACAAATCTTTTCTGTTTTTGTCGTAAAATTCCAGATTCGTACTTTCATTGATGCAGCCTGCCACCGCTTTCTGAATCAGAGACGGCGCATTCACAAATCCAAGCGTCCGGTTGGCAACTTCAATTCCGGCCAGAAGATTTTCTGCATCCGAAGCTTCATTCGGTACGGCAATATAACCGATACGCTCTCCCGGCAGAGATAAAGATTTGCTGAATGAATAGCCTACAATTGTATTCTTATAATATTTTGTCAAAAAATTCTCTTTCACTCCGTCATAAACCAGTTCCCTGTAGGGTTCATCCGAAATCAGATAAATCTCTTTTTTATATTTTGCCTGCTGCTCTTCCAAAATTCTGGCAATTGCTTTCATCGTCTCGTCTGAATAAACAACTCCCGTCGGATTATTCGGCGTATTGATAAGAACTGCTTTTGTCTTTTCCGTAAATGCTTCTTCAAATGCCGAAAGATCCGGCTCAAATGTCTTATAATCCGGCTTTACGGCAACTACGGATGCATCGAAATTAGCCGCATAGCTTCTGTATTCTCCGAAGAACGGAGCAAATACAATCACCTCGTCGCCCGGATCTAAAATCGTCTTAAACACAATATTAAGCCCGCCTGCCGCGCCGACTGTCATAACAATATTTTTCCATGTAAAATCTGTTCCAAACCGTTTATTTAAGTTTTTGGCAACGGCCTCTCTGACATCTTCGTATCCGCTGTTTGACATATATCCGTGCAGTGTCAGAGGATCGACGTCATCCAATAAATCTTTGATTACCTGATTTAACAATTCCGGCGCCGGAGTTGCCGGATTTCCAAGACTGAAATCAAATACATTTTCTTCTCCCACTTTGGCAGCAAGCTCCTTGCCCTCTACGAACATTGCACGAATTGCCGAACTTCCTTCCAAAGCTGCCTGTATCTTTTTTGAAAGCATAATTTTCTCCTTCTTTCTTTGCAAATGGACCAGACGGGAATCGAACCCGTGTCCAAAAACCAATCCCCTGTCCTTCTACGAGCGTAGTTTATTATTTTTCATTCCCTCCATGGAACTTGAATAAACACAATTCCCACTTCAGTAGCTTCATCATACGCCCACATACGCAAAGCTTAATATGTGTCGTTTCCCGCGTAGTCGAAGCCTGGCTCCCAAAGCGCGGGTGCTCTGGGTCAGACTGCTGCAGCTTAGGCAGCGTAAGCTAATTTATTATCGTTAGCGTTTAATTTTAAGTTTGGCATTTATCGCATTCCGTGCGGCTCGCTTCTCCAGCTTCATAATCCCTGTCGAAACCTTTACTGGCCCTTATTCTGAAAAAATATTATATCCAAAATTGCCCAGGCGGTCAACCTCCTAGTACAAATTTTTCACTTTGAAATCTCTTTCTGCCTCTCTTCTCTGATCCTTTTTCGCAATATCCTGACGCTTATCGTAAAGCTTCTTTCCTCTGGCAAGAGCAATCTGGACTTTTACAAGACTCTCTTTAAAATATACCTCCACCGGAACCAGCGTATACCCTTTTTCCGAAATTTTCTGCTGCAGTTTTAAAATCTCTTTTTTATGCATCAGAAGTTTTTTGGGGCGCAGCGGGTCTTTATTAAATATATTGCCTTTTTCATAGGGAGAAATATGCATTCCATAAATTATGACTTCCCCGTTTTCTATTCTTACAAAAGCCTCCTTTATACTGCACTTGCCCATACGCAGAGATTTTACTTCTGTTCCGTGCAGACTGATACCGGCTTCGTAAAGTTCCTCCAGAAAATAATCGTGTCTTGCCTTTTTATTATTTGCAATCAGTTTTACGCTTTCTTTACTCATCCTATCTCTCCATTCCGTTCTGCCAGTTCAAAATCTATCGTTCTTAGCAGAATATCCGCTGCCGCCGCAATTACTTTCACTTTCTGTCCCAGTTTATATCTGCGGTTTGTCGCTTTTCCCACCAGTTCATATGTGCTCTCGTAATATTCATAATAATCATCCGTAAGCGATGTAATATGCACCAGTCCTTCAATCGTATCCGGCAGTTCCACATACAGTCCCCAGGCCGTTACGCCGGAAATAACTCCCTCAAATTCTTCACCGATATGATGCGACATATACTCTGTCTTTTTCATTTTTTCAGTTTCCCGCTCTGCCTCGTCTGCCCGGCGTTCCATTTCACTTGAATGCTTCGCAACCTCCGGCAGAATCTTATCGTAATGGGCCATTCTGTTTTCGTTCATCCTGCCTCTTAAACATTCTTTGATAATGCGGTGAATCTGCAAATCCGGATACCTTCGAATCGGTGAAGTGAAATGACAGTAATACGAAGCTGCCAGACCAAAATGTCCAAGACTTTCTACCGAATACTTTGCCTGCTTCATGGAACGTAAAGTCAGCCGGCTGATCAGCGCCTCCTCCGGTGAGCCTTCTATCTTCTGCAGAAGCTTCTGCAATTCCTTTGGATGTATTTCGTCCTGTCCTATATGAATGGAATATCCGAAGTTATTGATAAATGCGGATAATCTGCGGATTTTGTCAGGATCAGGATTTTCATGCGTACGGTAAACAAAAGGCATCTGCTGCCAGAAAAAATCTTCCGCAACCGTCTCATTTGCAATCAGCATAAAATCTTCGATAATTTTTGTAGCCACATTGCGCTCATAAGGCTTAATTTCGACCGGATGCCCTTTTTGATCCAGAATAATTTTCGTTTCCGGAAAATCGAAATCAATCGATCCTCTTTTTCTTCGCTTATTACGGAGAATCTCCGCCAGATCATTCATTCTGTGAAACATCGGCACAAAATCCCTGTACTCCTCAATCAGCTGCGCATCGTCATCTTCTAAAATTTTCTTCACATTTGTATAACTCATGCGCCGGTCTACGCAGATTACAGTCTCTGCTATTTTATGGTCTGTAACTCTGCCCTTTTGGTCAATCGTCATAATACAGCTTAACGCCAGACGGTTTTCCCCCTGATTCAGAGAACAAATTCCGTTTGAAAGCGCATGGGGAAGCATCGGTATCACACGGTCCACCAGATAAACACTCGTCCCGCGCGCAAGCGCTTCTGCATCCAGCGCACTGTGCTCCTGCACATAATTCGTTACATCGGCAATGTGAACGCCAAGCCGGTACACACCGTCTTCCTCTGTCAGTGAAACGGCATCGTCCAGATCTTTTGCATCTTCACCGTCTATCGTAACCATCTGCCAGTCCCTGATGTCCATGCGTCCGGCCATATCTGCTGCAGACACCTCTTTTGCAGCCCTTTCGGCCTGATTTAATACTTTCGCCGGAAATTCTTCCGGAAGGTCATATGCTTTAATCAAAGAAAGAATATCCGTTCCCGGATCATTGATATGCCCTAAAATCTGAATAACCTTTCCCTCCGGCTTTTTGCCGCTTTTCCCGTAATCCGTAATCTCAACAACGACTTTATGACCGCTTACGGCTCCCTTGGACCGTTCTTTTGACACAAAAATATCCTGCCCCAGTTTTGGATCATCCGGAATGACAAAACCAAAATTCTGACTCGACTCATACGTCCCGACTACCTGTTTTAATCCATGGGAGACAATTTTTACAATCGTTCCTTCTCTGCGCTTTCCCTGCGGCGCCGGTGTAACAGTCAGTAACACAACATCTTTGTGAATTGCGCCGTTTACCTGACTGGACGGAATAAAAATATCTTCCTCTTCTCCCTCCACTGAAACGAATCCATATCCCTTTGCATGCCCGATAAACGTTCCTGTAATAAAATGCCCCCTCGCTTTGGAATACTTGCCTCTTTTCGATATTTCAACTTTTCCTTCCGCAATCAGGGCGCTTAAAACTTCTTCCAGCTCACTGCGCTGCTCTCTCGGCACAGAAAGCAGCATCGCCATTTCTTTCAGCTTCATCGGAACATACATTTTATCACAGATGAGATCATATATGATTTTTTTTCTCTTTTCCAACTGCTCTTTTTCCATAGTCCTCCTGCCTCAAACACACTCCAAAGCTATAAGAAAAAGGCTGCCGATTACACGACAGCCTCACTTTTAAAAGCTTCCAATATTCAGTATTCCGGAAATCACTATAAATAACACTACCAGAGCTTTGGTAACTTTTACAAGCATCCCTTCCATGGAACGTCCTTTGTTCTTGCCCCAATAAGTGTCTGCCGCGCCTGAAATCGCTCCCAGACCTGCTGATTTTCCTTCCTGCATCAGAATAATTACTGTCAATGCGATACATATTAAAATAAATACGATTGTTACAATCATCTTCACTGTTGCCACGGGTAATCCCTCCTGAAATTCTGTTCTTTATCGCTTTTCATAACTTATGACAGTATAACACATGCTTTTTTATTTTTCAACTGAAATTTCAATTATTTACTCTGTTCCCGAAGTAAAATGATGTTTCTCCCAGTTCTTCCTCAATTCTAAGAAGCTGGTTGTACTTTGCCACTCTGTCTGTCCTGCAGGGCGCTCCTGTTTTAATCTGTCCGCAGTTTAATGCAACTGCCAGATCAGCAATCGTAGTATCCTCTGTCTCACCGGACCGATGGGAAACGACTGCCGTATATCCGGCTCTGTGGGCTGTCTCAATTGCTTCCATCGTTTCCGTCAGTGTGCCAATCTGATTCAGTTTAATCAAAATAGAATTTGCACATCCTTTTGCGATTCCTTTTTTCAGGCGCTTTGTATTTGTAACAAACAAATCATCCCCGACAAGCTGTACTTTTTCTCCCAGACGCTCCGTCAGCTTCAAAAATCCTTCCCAGTCCTCCTCATCCAGTCCGTCTTCAATGGAATACAGCGGATATTTGCTGCAAAGCTCTTCATACAAAAGTATCATTTCTTCTGTACTGCGCATAACGGCTCCCTGTCCCGTAATCTTACTTTCCCCTTCAAAAAAATACATTCCCTTTTTCTCGTCATACAGTTCAGACGCAGCAGCATCCATCGCAAAGACAACATCTTTGCCGCATACATAACCGGCCGCCTCTACTGCCCTTGTCAGATATTCAAATACTTCAAATGCATCTTTTAAATCCGGAGCAAAACCTCCCTCATCCCCGACTGCGGTAGACTTTCCATCCTCTGCCAGAATCTTTTTCAGCGAATGATAAACTTCTGCTCCCATACATAGCGCTTCCTGAAAAGACTTTGCTCCTGCCGGCATAATCATAAACTCCTGAAAGTCTACTGTGTTTTTTGCATGCTTGCCGCCGTTTAAAATATTCATCATCGGAACCGGAAGCTCATGGGCAAATGTACCTCCGAGGTACCGGTAAAGCGGCAGATGCAGGGCATTGGCAGATGCTTTTGCCGCCGCAATTGACACACCGAGTATAGCGTTTGCACCCAGACGTTTTTTATTATCCGTACCGTCAAGGCGAATCAAAAGCTCATCGATTCTTTTCTGGTCCAGCGCATTCTGACCAATTAGTTCCTTTGCTATTTTTTCATTGATATGGGAAACTGCTTTTTTTACTCCCGCGCCGCCATATCTCTTTTCTTTGTCCCGAAGCTCCACTGCTTCAAACTGACCGGTAGATGCTCCGGAAGGAACTGCCGCCCTCCCAACCGAAATTCGTTTTGTTTCATGATTTTTCACAGTGACTTCTGCCTCTGCTGTCGGATTTCCTCTCGAGTCCATAATTTCCCGTCCGTGTACTTTTATAATTTCCAGATATGCTTTCATAACCAGGCTCCTTTTACTATTTTTCTAGTACTCTAGTATTTACTGGAAATATAAAAATTATACCCAAATTACTGTATTGACATTACGGTATAAAGTCCGTTTTCCGCCATTTCATATTCAAAAGCAATCTGATCTCCGACTGCATATTTTACAATTTCAACAAGTGTACTGTCGGCTACATTCACATCAAAAATTTTATCCGAATTTTCGAGACAGACATAATAATGTGTGTTCCCTTCCACAACTACGGGAGCAACAGACGCAATCTTTCCTTCTTCCTTATCAAACACTCCCATGCTTTCGCTCTTCGTAATTCCGTTTGTTGTCAGCAGCCTTACATACGACTTCTCACACTCCTGAACCGTATCTCCGATTGCCACCCACTGATATTTCTGCACGTTGACCATGGCATATTTCTTTACCAGGCCTGCGCCGTCCTTGAGCGCCATAAAATACGTCGGTTCACCGGAAATGTTTAAAAGCAGCGGAAATGTCGCTCTGTAGCCCAGATTCTGTACCTGTCCTTCTGCGGAAGACATGGCCGAATCTTCTATTGCGCCTTCCACCGTATAAAATTTGGTTTCCATTGTCCGCTGGTTCATCAATACAAATCCTACGTTAGACTGGTCTCCGCTGACAGATGTAATTCCCGTATATACCCAGACATCATCGTCAAGCGCAATATAATTGTAACCGTTCGTTGCCTGCAGGCAGTCTTTTTGTCCCAGAATGCTGTTAAAAAATCCGTGCTTTAACGTTCCGTAATAGTTGTACAGCCCCGTTAAAAGCTCTGCGGAATACACCTTATCCACCCAGTTTGGAACATCGCTTACATCATATTCTTCACATGCTCCGCTTACCGCATTGCATAGTATTACTTTCCCGATCGTCTGGCCGCCGAAAAGACCGATATTAAATTTTTTAACCGGACATACCCAGTATGGCGTCCCTTCGTCGTTAATCTCGAAAAAGATCTGATCGTCAAAAATATAAGTCGGATAACGGAACCTCAAATGCCTGTAAATATTATGATTAAAATATTCCGATTCCGAATAATGGATGCCCTCGCTTAATTTGACACATTCTGTGTTCTGCGTTGCCATATCAATCCGGATATATGCCGGAATTCCGTTTTTCTGATTTGTCAGCCATTTAATCGGACTTGCATATACAAGCGGCGCCACACGGACCGGCGTATCCTGATAATTAATCTGCGTATACTCACTGCTCACTTCAAACTGAGATACCATATCCACCATGCTTCCCATCTTCCGGTTCCCCAGAAGCTCCGCGGAATCCTTATCTAAAAGCGGTATTGTGTGATAGCTTACTTCTTTAATATCTTCGGAAAAATCACTGTTTTGTACCGTCAGCAATTTCTGGTATCTGGATGCATTGACAATCGGAGAAGAAAGCACCGCTCCCGCCAGAAACACAATTCCGACCAGCGCGAACAGCACAATCCCAGCCTTTGCCAGTTTAAGCCGTAAAATCAGCTCTTTGGGACTGACCGGCACGGCCATCTCTTTTTTTGTCTCTTTTCTTATCTGGGCAGCCACATAAAGTACGGTAAGCACGGCAATCAAAAACAACAGAAACTGCCAGAAACCGACGGAATGAATATTCACTGCCGGGAGCGCGACATAATAATAAATTCCGACTGCCACGATTAATACTGCTGCAATTATAATTCTTTTCACTGCTTTACTCATATGATTTACTTCCTTTCTTTGCAAATGCCTCCTCAATCTGCTCTTTTACTTCCTCTGCCACTCCATCCATCAGATAGTTACGGCTTCCTTTAAAATCCGGCATATATTCTTCTTTTACACTCTGATTCATCCGGTAAATTTCCTGTAAAAGATCGTTTGCAGATAACAGCATACATCCTGCACCGCGGATAATAATCTGTTCCAGCCCATCCGATGTCGCAACAGTTATATGGTATTTTTTCCCGTTGGCATGGGCAAATTTTTCAATATAGGCATCTGCTGTTTCCGCTTCTTTTGTAAATACTACATGGATATTATGATAATCAGAAATCTCCGTCTTATGCTCTGCCACCCGGTAAGCATCAAACACCACGATCAGATGACACTTTTTCATTCCCTGGTAATTGCAGAGTATATCTAAAAGCCTTCCCCTGGCTCCGTCTATATTATCTTTCGACAGCTCCCGCAGTTCTTCCCATGCATATATGATATTATACCCGTCTACAAGCAGATACTCTTCTTTGGGCTCTTCTTTTTTTGACTTTCGGAAAACTTCCTGATTCGTCTGCGGCGCCCGTATCTGCCTGCTTGTTTTATATCCTTTTTTAGGAAGCGACTTATCTCGTTTATTGGCATCAAAAGTTCTGGATAAAATAGCATCTACTTCTTCCGCGTCTATCCATTCCTCCTGTCCGCCAAGGCTCTGTATGGAAACATTTTCCGCCGTCTGCCTGCCTTTTGTCCCGCTCTTAAGGATACTCTCCAGATGCATGTACTCTGCAACATGATCCCACTCTACGATATATCCTGACCCATGGGAACAAAAAACAGAAGAAGACGGATTTTCTATGTCTGCGGCATCATCGTATCCGGTCTGTGCAATCACTTCCTCCTGATTATGGCACAGATCATATCCTCCATAGCTTAAAAAGAGCCTGCCCCCGCCTTTCGTATAAGCCGTTACGTCTTTTGCATACTCCTGCAGTTCGGACACGGGAGCTTTCCCTGTCAGTATGGCAGATTCCTCTGAAATTTCCGGTCCCTCTATCGTTCCGTGACGCATTTCAAGATCCGTCATCGCCCGTCCCAGACAATCCTTCGGCACCTCCAGCCGATATGCGTAATAAGGTTCCAGAAGAACGGATGACGCCTGTTTTAATCCCTGTCTGACTGCCCGGTAAACTGCCTGTCTGAAATCTCCGCCTTCCGTATGCTTTTGATGCGCCCGCCCCGTAACAAGCGTAATCTTCATATCTGTAATAGGGGAACCGGTCAGTATTCCGACATGCTCTTTTTCCTGCAGATGCGTCAGAATCAGACGCTGCCAGTTTCTGTCCAGAATATCTTCGCTGCAGTCTGCCGCAAAAGTAAGTCCGCTGCCGCGTTCTTTCGGTTCCATCAAAAAATGCACTTCCGCATAGTGGCGCAGCGGCTCAAAATGCCCTACCCCTTCTACGGTATCTGCAATTGTTTCTTTATAAAGAATTTTTCCGGTACCAAAACCGATTTCTATACTAAATCTGTCCAGAACCTGTCTTTGCAGAATTTCTGTCTGCACCTCGCCCATCACCTGCACCAGAATTTCCTGATGCAGCTCATTCCAGAGGAAATGAAGCTCCGGCTCCTCTTCTTCCAGCTGGCGGAGCTTCGGCAGTATCTGCAGGGCATCGCAGCCCTCCGGAAGCAGAATCTGATATGTCAGCACAGGCTCTAACAGCGGAGAACCTGAATTTTCTTCTGTCCCAAGCCCCTCTCCCGGATAAGTCTTCGTCAGTCCGGCGGCAGCACAGACAGCTCCGGCCCATACTTCATTTACCGTTTCATATTTCCCGCCGGAATAAATCCGGATCTGGCTTACCTTTTCTTCCCATGTCCCTGCCGCATCTCGTAACGTCTCTCTGACTTTTAAACTTCCGCCCGTCACTTTCAGATATGTCAGCCGCTGCCCTGTCTCGTCCCTTGCGATTTTAAATACCTTTGCTCCAAATTCATGCGGATATTCTTTATGCATTGTATAGTCACAAAATCCCTGCAGAAATTCTTCTACTCCGTCCATCTTTAATGCAGAACCGAAATAGCAGGGGAAAATTTCCCGCCGTGCCGCCATCTCACAAATGATTTCACCATCAATCACTTTGGATGTAAGATAAATTTCCAGAGCCTTTTCACTGCACATCGCAGCCTCTTCCTGAAATTTCCCGCTTTTCGTATCTTCAAAATCTATGCAGCCATCCGAAAGCTGCTTCTTTAACTGCGCAAGAATTTTCTGTCTGTCCGTGTCCGGCCGGTCCATTTTATTAATAAATAAAAAGACAGGAATCTGATATTCTTCCAACAGACGCCATAATGTTTTTGTATGCCCCTGCACACCGTCCGAACCGCTGATTACAAGAATCGCATAATCGAGTACCTGCAGCGTACGCTCCATTTCCGCGGAAAAGTCCGCGTGTCCCGGCGTATCCAGCAGCGTAATCGTAAAATCCGGTAATTTTATCATTGCCTGTTTGGAAAAAATAGTAATTCCTCTTTCTCTCTCATATGCATACATATCCAAATATGCATCCTGCTTATCCACCCTTCCCATATGCCGAATCATGCCTCCCGCATATAAGAGTCCTTCTGACAGCGTTGTCTTACCTGCATCTACATGAGCGAGCAGAGCTGCACATATATTTTTTTCAGGTTTATAACCGGATGTTTCTCCCATGAAAATACTCCTTTCCGGCATCTGCCTTACCGCCGCCCAATAATAAACAGCCAGTAAGAAT
>CAOKHR010000022.1 GCA_948468325.1 uncultured Lachnospiraceae bacterium
GAAAACAGCGCCTCATTCTCCGGCTCTAAAGCAGCCAATGCAAAAGCCAGGCCCACTGCCATCCCTTCCGGAATATTATGGGCAGTAATTGCCAGCACCAGCATCTGCGTGCTTTTGCTCTCTTTCCTTGTAGATTTTTTCTGTATCAGCTTATCTGCAGCCAGAAGGAATCCGACTCCGGCTAAAAATCCGGCAGACATAACCAGATAACTGGTCTGCCCCAGCTCTTTTGCCCGCTCCATTCCCGGAATCAGCAGTGACCAGATGGAAGCCGCCACCATAACGCCTCCGGCAAATCCGAGTGTCAGAGCTTCCATGGAATGCTCTGTTTTCCTGCGCACGGCAAATACATTTAATGCGCCAAGCGTGGTAACTGAAAACGTAAACAGCGTACCCAAAAAGGCATAAAAAATTCCCTGCATAGCAACATCTCCTCTTAGATTATATATGCCAGAATGCCTGACTGGGTGCATAACGCTGCATTCTCCCCTGTCTACTGGATATAAGCCTTGGCTCCGGTATCCGCACATACCCACTGTTCACGTCCGTTTTTGTCCAGACCTATGTACATCCAGATCTGGTCTCCCACTCTGGCAGTTGCCAGATTTTTTACTTTAGTTCCTTTCTGCATAGTTCCGAGAATTTCTCCGTTTGGGAGAACAGACGGGTCCTGACTGGCTTTTTTTGTCCGGATGCGCAGGCCGTCTGCCGTATCTGTGTACTGTATTCCCTTCTGATAATTCAGTTGTATATGTGCACTGTTTTTATCCGGATTTGGAGCTGGCTGCTGATTTACTGACACCAGTTTTTTTATATCCGCTTCGTTCAAATCCACATAACCTTCCATTCCGGCAACCAGTCCTTTTGAGGTATACTGATGCATATGATAGATGCTAAGGTTTATATTTGACGTCTTTATTCCGGTATTTGCTCCGTATTTTGCAGTCCATATAATATATTTGTCTTTGAGCTGTTCATAATGCAGCTTTTCCATGTACCAGGATTCAGACGCATAAATTCCAGACTGAAATCCCAAACTTTTTACCGTATCACAAAATATTATTACAATTTTTGTCCTCTGATCTTTAGACAGACTGTCAGCACGGACGATTCTTGCCGTTCCGTCCCCATCTTCTGAATCAATAAATACCGGAAGCGTAACCCCGTATTCTTTTGCTTTTGCCACAGAATACTCTGCTTCTTCTTTTCCCTCCTGAGGATTAATCGCCTGCGACATAAAATAAAGCCCGAATGGAATACCGTTCTCTTTGCAGGCTTCTGCAAATTCTTTCAATTTTTTATCTTCCACAATTTTTCCTGAACCGTAGCCGCGATAACCACATCTTAATATTACTCCTGACACTGACTCTTTTACCTTTTTCCAGTCTGTTACCGTATTGTATTTGGATAAATCAATGATCATATTCTATTCCCCTGCTCCTTATATTATTGGCAGGCTGCATGGTTCTGCCGAATCCCGCCTGCACTACAATACTATATGCCGTTTGTATTAAACTTTACACTCCTGTTCCTGATTAATATGACGGAACATCTGTCCCTGCACACATGCTGGTCTGTTTGGCCTGTAGCCAAAGTACTCTTCCGGTTTTGATTCTAATCTGTACATATTATCTTCACAAAATTCAATTTCAATTTTCCGACATACATTCCTCTATCCCGCTCACAAAAATCCTATGGTTGAAAAAGCAAAAATTCTGTTATAATATTTTCACAGACTTATTCTAAAAATCAACTCCGCAGCAAAAAACGGGAGGATTACGCATGAACGAAAATTCTATTTATATTGCAATCGACCTGAAATCTTTCTACGCTTCCGTAGAGTGTGTAGAGCGTCAGTTAAACCCGCTTGAAACACATCTTGTAGTAGCAGATTCCAATAGGACAGAGAAAACTATCTGCCTTGCGGTATCCCCTTCCCTGAAAGCTTACGGGATTTCCGGGAGAGCAAGGTTATTCGAGGTCATCCGGCGGGTAAACGAAATCAACCGGGAACGAAAAAGCAGGCTGCCGAACAGACAATTTACCGGCTCCTCATACCACGCGCCGGAACTGGCAAAACATCCGGAGTTTGAACTTTCTTATATTATAGCCCCGCCAAGAATGGCCTTTTATCTGGAGTACAGCTCCATCATATACAAAATCTATCTAAAATATATTGCACCGGAAGACATTCATGTTTATTCCATTGACGAAGTCTTTATGGACGTAACGCATTATCTGAAAACATACGAAATGTCTCCCAAAGAATTGGCCTCAGCCATCATACGGGATGTTCTGGACAGTACGGGAATTACTGCGGCCGCAGGAATCGGCACAAACCTGTATCTTAGCAAAGTAGCAATGGACATCGTTGCAAAGCATGTCGAACCAGATGAGCGCGGAGTCCGTATCGCAGAACTGGATGAAATGAGTTACCGCAAACTTTTATGGAACCACCGTCCCCTCACCGATTTCTGGCGTATCGGACGGGGATACCAGAAAAAACTGGAAGCTGCCGGACTTTTTACCATGGGTGACATTGCCCGCTGTTCTCTGGGCGGGGACAGAGACTTTCATAACGAAGATCTTCTTTATCGTATGTTTGGCATCAATGCAGAACTGCTGATTGACCATGCATGGGGCTTTGAACCGACTACTATGGACCTGATTAAAGCCTACCGTCCGGAAACAAACTGCTTAAGCTCCGGCCAGGTACTGCAATGTCCATACGATTTTGAAAAAGGAAAGCTGATTATACAGGAAATGACAGACTTTCTTGTTCTGGATCTTGTAGAAAAAAGACTTGTCACAGACCAGATGACGCTTACTGTCGGATACGATATTGAAAATCTTACAGACGACAAAATCAAAAAAAACTATCAGGGAGAAGTTACAACAGACCGTTACGGAAGAAAAATTCCCAAACACGCGCATGGGACAGCCAATCTCGACAGCCGGACTTCATCTGCCCGAATCATAACAGATGCCGTCATGAAATTGTATGACCGCATCATAAACCCGGATCTTCTAATCCGCCGCGTGACCGTTTCTGCAAATCATTTAACTGACGAAACACAGATTACAGAATCAGACCGGTTTGAGCAGCTTGACCTCTTTACGGATTATGCCGCTCTGGATAAAAAACAAAACGAGGAGAAAGAAAAGCTTTCCAAAGAAAGGAAACTGCAGGAGGCCGTGCTGTCCGTAAAAAAGAAATACGGTAAAAACGCCCTCCTAAAAGGTATAAATCTGCAGGAAGGTTCTACCGCCATAGAGCGCAACCGCCAGATCGGAGGTCACAAAGCATGAACAGTCAGGATAACCATAAATATGATGACATTATCTGTCTTCCGCACCATGTATCAAAAAAACACCCTCAGATGCCGCTCATAGACCGCGCCGCACAATTCTCTCCTTTTTCCGCCCTCGCCGGATACGATGCCGCCATCCGGGAAACGGCGCGGCTGACCGAGTCTTTCATAGAACCGGGCGAAGACCAGAAAAAGCTGTTAGATGAACAGTTATGGCTCATCAGAGAAAATCTGGAGCAAAAACCCGAAATTGAAATCACATATTTTGAACCGGATAACAAAAAACATGGCGGAACCTATACATCTGTCTGCGGCAGAGTAAAAAAAATAGATGAATATGAACGAAGAATTGTTTTAACGGACGGGACGGCACTATCTGCAGACCGCATCTGTTCCATAAAAGGAGAACTGTTTGCCGACATGGAAGAACCGGACATATAAACGGAAAAAACGCGCTGCCGCACGAATTATAATTCGTGCGGCAGCGCTATTCCGTAAAACAAAATTCCTGTTATTTCTTAATCTTGACTCCCTTTGAAGTTGTCACACCAGAAAGGCCTTTCTTTGTCTTAACCACAATCCTGTAATAATATGTCTTTCCTTTCTTCGCTTTCTTATCTACATAAGATTTTGCTTTCTTCCCAAGAGTCTTTAATCTGACGTATCCGCTGTCCTTACTCGTGGAACGGTATACAATATATTTCTGCGCATTCTTTACTTTCTTCCAGCTCATGCGCACCTGCGTCTTCTTCCCGATCCGTTTTGCCGTAATCTTTTTTACGGAAGCCGCCAGCTTGATGGTCTTTGCCGCGCCTTGTGCACTCTCTTTATACTGTCCCGTAGAAGATCCTGCAATCGCGTAATAGGACATCGTCTTTTTGCTCACCGGATTCTGGTCATATACGACACCACTCGCATTGGTGTTACCGATCTCTTTGACGCTTCCGCCTGCTATGCGGTAAACCGTATAGACGTCCGCACCATCGACTTTGCCAACCTGAACCTTTACACCGGCGTATTTCTTCTCTGCCACAGCTTTCAGCGATGTAATCTCCGGCGCAGCAAGCTGGCGGATCTCCGGTTCCTGAATAACTGTACTGTTTTTCTTTAATTCGCCGTATGCTTTTTCGAGAGCTTTTTTCAGATCTTCCAATTTAGTCTTGTCTGCTGTCCCCTCTTTTACAGCACGTTCTGCTTCTGCATATGCTTTCTCAAATGCGCTCCATGTCGCTTCCGTATATTGCGCTTTGTCCTTCTCGTAAATGTTCCTGTAATCCGAAAGCATAGTCTTCAAAGCTTCCAAGGCTTCTGTGAAGCCGTCGTCTTTGCCGGCCAGCGCATCTTTTGCATGTTTGAGCGCCCTGATAAGTCCTGATAACTCAGATGCCGGTGCGTCTCCATTAAGCGCTTCCCTGACAGCCTCGTATGCATCCTTAAATTCCCTGAAAAGATCCGGATCGTAATCTGAGCCATCCGATTCATACAAATCCTTAAAATCATTAAGCGCTTCTTCCATCTTCTTGATAACAGCCTCTCTGCTGTCAAGCGCATCCTTAGCGTTCTTAAGATTCGTAAGCTTTGTCTTCAGTGTATCTGCCGTTTCCTCCGCATCATCTTTTGCTGCCGAAACCGTATCATAAGCATCTTTAAATTCCTGGAAAAGATCCGGGTCATATACCTCGCCGTCCGATTCATACAGTGTCTTATACTCCGCAAGCGCCTTTTCAATCATCCGAACGGTATTTTCCCTGCCGTCCAGCGCTTCTGCCGCATCATTTAGGTCTCTTAAAAGCTGCTGCAGTTCTCTTGCCGTAGTGGTTTCTATGCCTACCGCATCCTGCGCCGCTTTATAAGCATCCCGGAATGTCTGGAAAAACTCCTCATCATACTCTGCACCGTCCGAATTATAAATCGGCTCATATGTTCTAAGCGCTGCCTGAACTGCCTGGACTACAAAATCCCTGTTAAACTCAAACGTAAAGGAAACATCTGCCGGAAGAAGTCCCACCGCGTTTTCCAGGTATCCTTCCTCTCCTGCCGCGACATTGACCGCCTCAATTTCCGAAAGTTCCTGCTGTCCCATATCATAACTGAATGTGTAAACAGCCGTTCCTTTTCCGGATACATAAGATGCCTGCGCATTTGTCTCACCGTTCAGTTTCAGTTTTAAGACAGGCGTTCCTTTCTTTATCAGCACAGAATCAAGCGTAACCGTAAATAATAAGTCTGTGCCGTCTAAGTCCATTTTAATGTCTCTGATCACCGGAGTCTTAAATTCTTCATATCTCGGTGACGTAAGCCACAATTCATTCATGCTTGTAAATGTAATATCTTCCCCTGTTCCTTTAAACAGAATACCGATATTTTTGTCATCCAATATACTCATACAAGAGTTTCCAAAGCCGTCTGCCTTGACTTTCCTCAGATATTTCCATTCAAATGTACCGTCTGCCTGATACAGTCCGATATGAATATAACCGTTGTTTGATCCTGGTCCGAGCGGAGCCGAAAGCAAAACAGCTTCTTTCCCGTCCACATTATCCAGCGCATGAATAGCGGAAATCGGAGATTCAAGATCCTGTATCGTTGTTTCTTTAATTGAAGTCCATTTTATCCCGTTATCTTCAAACGTACCGGTTGACATTTTCAGGCGTCCGCTGTAGTTTAAACTGAACATCTTAAGCGTACCATCGTTCATCTCTACAATCTGAGATTCCCGAAGCGAAGCGTTCTGGAACGTGCCTTCCTGTATGTTAATTTTTTCCACCTGTGAAACCGGAGATTCCGTCCGATGCCATGTCACACCATTGTCATCACTGTAAATCAGGCTTGCAGCATAAGAATAGATTCCGTCGCCGTTCGTAAAACAAATCGGAACGATAATACGTCCGTTCAATGCCGTATTCGTCTGATTTTTCAGGCAGATGCCGGCTCCAGGGCCTACCCGCATAAACTTCATCCAGTCTTCCTTAATCATGCCCGTAATATTCTGGTAACCTTTCCAGGTTGCTCCGTTGTCATCACTGTAGCAGGAAACAACGCTCATTACACGCGGCATTTTCAGTTCGCCCGCATTATCACCCGTATAAACAAAGATATTGCCGCATTTTACGTCACCTTTATACAGATCTCCGCCGCCTTCCGCAGCAAGATAAACCGGTACTTTGTAGTCTGTTGCCACGCCGCCGCTTTCTGTTTCTTCGTAGACAACGCCGTTCTCACGGATTGTATATTCTTTCGTCCAGTCGCTTTCCGCATTCAGTGCCGTATCCTTATAATTTCTCAAAATCGGATACAGTTTGCCTCCTACTTCTTTAAATCCGCTTCCCTTTTCAATCAGTCCCGTCGCCAGACGTCCCTGTGATTCCGGAAACAGGTTTACGATGACATGGATCCTTCCGTCCTGGCCTTCCACCATAGTCGGCGCGGTTGTAAAAGAATACATGATGCCGCCGTCCGGCTGGTTAAAGATTGTCTGGGGTTCTTCCCATGTCCTGCCGTTATCCGTGCTTTTACGGATAATCGTGTCAATATTGCCGCGGTCCGCCTCTGCTGTCTGCCGCTTGTCAACAGCCGCGAAAGTCGTTCCTCCCATTGTTGTTAAAAGACTCGGCATTCTGTAATACTGAGAACCCTCATATCCTTCGAAATACAGATCCATATCCTTTGTCTTAACGGCTTCAGCCGGCAGTTCCAGCGCCTTAGGCGTCGTCACCGCATGAAGCTCCGCGACTTCATCCGCATTCAGCACATCATATGTCACCTGCATGAAATTGATTTCTCCGCCGAATGGAAATGCATTTGCATCACCCGCGCCGCGGTAAACAGATCCGATCTGCGCATTTGTAATATTTCTTGTATTCCTCAAAAATCCCACATCCGTATTTGCAAGAATGCGGTTTCCGTCCAGATAGCATTCTGTTCCTGTTGCGCTGAATACATATGTAACCGTATGCCAGTTCTGGTTTTTAATATCTTCTCTTATCACCTCGTCCGCATTGATGACCGTCCCGGTATTCCCTACCCGATTCCGGATGGTATAGCCGACCGCTCCCGTAGACGGCGTTACATAAAACGCGGAATATCCGTTTGAAGTGCCGTCCGAAACACCAAAAAGCGCCATTCTTCCGGCTGCATCCAAGGATTTTTCATCTAATTTATAGCGTATCGTTATGGAACCGCGGCGCATAAGATCAAGTGTCGCAATGGTATCCTGACTGAATGCCTTTCCGTCGGATACGCCGTTTTTAACTGTAATTTCTTCCGCTTCAAACACAGACTCTGTACGCCACGGAATCGTACGGAATATTACCTTTACGCTCTTATTATCCGGCGAAAACTCAAGCTGTGTATTTTCCATAATGCCAAGCGTATCCCCGTTTGTAATTGCAACGGAAATGCCGTCGTCAAACAGGAATCCATCGTCCGCCGTTAATGTAAATTCCGCTCCGTTGCTGTCTTCATCCCATACTACCTGATCAACCGTATAATGCGCTCCGTCCGGCAGCGTTACTTTCGTTCCGTTAACTCTTAAATCCTGCTCGCCTGCAATCCAGTCTGTTTTTGTAAGATGCTTTAACTCTTCTTCCGTATAAACCTTATCATTTACCGTAATAAACGATATATCTCCGACAAATTTATCCATCCTTAACCCGAGGCTGCTGTTTGCATAAGTGCCGCCTCCGACTGCAAAATGCGCAATTGGCGAAGCCTGATTCTGGTTAAACCAGCTTCTGTAATTAGCAGTCCACCAAGCCGGATAAAAGATATTTTTACCTCCGTCAATACTCATCAAAATCTGATTCTGAAAATCGTCCTTTGTTGTGTCAAAGCTGATGGCAACGGTATGCCAGCGTCCGTCGTTTAACATTCCCGCTTCTGCGTTAAAGTTGCCTCTCAATCCGCTCGACGGTGCGCGGAAAATACCCCTTGTTTCTCCTCCGGACAAACCAAATGCCATAATCGTATTGTCACTACCCGTATTGCTGCCGGATCCAAAAATCAATGCGCTTGCATTTGTTGTACGGAATCGGTAAATAATTGTGCCGCCCGTTGTTTCCGTCCTTAACTTATTCAATACGTCCAGATATTTCCCGTCGTTATACCATGGGCTGTCTGCTTCTCCAAGATCCACGTATTCATCCCCGTCAAACGATACGCCCGCCAGATCCAGATCCAGCGACCGCACCGCTTCCTTTGCGTCTCTCCGGATTTCTTCCAGTGTCGGCGTCGTCCTAAGCGTATAAACCGATTTCTGTGAACATCCTGTATCATCGTCATGGACTACCTGTACGCATACCTGATAAGTCCTGTTTTTCAGCAAAGCCGTCTTTATTTTCAGCGCATCTCCATCTACTGCAAACATATTATTGTCGTATGTTTTTCCGGCATCATCCGCCACCAGTTTAAAATGATGCGGCATATGCCCTGTCTCCGGTGCTGCGGGACCTGTATAAAACTTTGCTGCTACAGCTCCTTCCGCAATATTCCTTGCATACTCACGGTCTAAAAATACATAATATGGCAGTACGTCATTATTTTCCGATACTGTTGCATCCTTATCTGCAAATGTCACTTTCTCCGCGCCTGCAGCCGAGGTTCCTGTTACCGATACCGTATACTGCTTTCCGGATGCGCCGTTGTTTCGCAGATAAGGAACAATAATGCGCCCATCCGCAACATAGCTCTTTTTCTTATACGTTCTGCCGTCTTCCTGATCCGTCAGCGTCACATCAAGAGAACCAAACGTCTTACCGCTGGCTTCCTGCAGCTTATCTACACCGGCAGTCTCCAGAGCCACCCTGTTCCGTCCTTCTGTGATTTCAGGCTGCGTTCCGTCTGTATTTTCCTGATAATCAAAGCGGTAAGAAAGATTTGCGATCTTCGTATCCGTATTCAAACCGCATTCTTCAATAAACTGCTTTGCCATCCGAAAATGGCCTGCTGCATTTGGATGCAGAGGATCATTGAAATAATAATTTGAGCCAAAGAGATAAGAAAACGTTTGCAGTTCCTTATTCCATTCCGTATATTGGTCAATACACAAAATATTGCCGTCTTTTTCCGCCGTGCGCTGCATTGCCTCAAGCATCCAGGACTCAAATGTCTGTATACGGGAACTATGGTTAGCCGGATTCGCCGGTGTCGGTGTGCGGAAAATAATCAGGGCATTCGGATTTCTTGTCCGTATCGCTTTGACAATTTCTTCTAAGCGGCTGCTATATTTACCGGCAGTCATCCCTTGCTCCCCTGTATCATTCGTTCCAATCATAATCGAAACAATATCCGGTGTGTATTTATTCAGCCTCTCTTCTATTCTGGTTATTGTTTCCAGAGCTGTCGCGCCGGATACAGCCGTATTAATTACAATATCATCTGTCCGTCCAAGATCATCTTTCAGATATTTCTCAAAAATCTGGGCAATGCCGTCATACCCAAGTGTATGTGCAGCCCCATGGGTAATGGAATCTCCCATAAACATCCATGTCAAAGGTTTGCCTGTATCATCCACTTTATCCCTGATTTTCTTCTGAAGTGCGGTAAGCTGTGCTGCGCCGCCCTTATTTCCTTCCGTCAGCGTACCGTACGCTTTTGCAAGACAAATATCATTATCTGCAGAGGTCAGGGTAAGCACATAATCTTTTCCATCCGGCAGGCCGTCAATGGTAAATGCACGACCTGTGCTTTCTTTTGCACTGCCGCAGATTTCTATATCTCCGATTTCAACCTTATAGTTCCAGTCCGTCTTGCCAGAAGCCGCGTCCGCCGGAATCACAACATTTAAGTTTCCGCCTGCCGCCGCCGTTGCCTGAGGACGTACATTCTCATACTTTTGCGGCATGTCTTCCAATGTCCAGTCACGAATTGCCGGAAAGTTCGATGTACTGCCATACGTTTTGAGTGAAAATTCTTTTGCCAGTTCATACTGTCCTTTTCCGTTTAAAAAACCGTCTGCTGTCAGACATTCTGACGTAAAATCCGGATCTGTTATTTCCGACGTCATTGCCATATGGTCTACCATGACAATTCTGCCCTTCTGATCCTGATGTGATATGATATACGCACGCATTGCGTCTTTTGCCGCTAACGCATATTTTTTTGCCAGTTCATTATCTGATCCTGATACGGCATGAGGAAGTGCAATCACAACATAACCGTTTCCGTCTTTCATTGCCAGCGACTTTTCTATAATGGAACCAATTGATGTTTTAAAAGATGCAATACCTGCATCGCCATTTTTATAATCTTCAGGTCCTACGAGATAGGAAACTGCTTTGGGACCCAGTTTTGCAATATAGTCGTCCAGTTTTCCTGCAAATGCCGCCGCATCACTGCCGGTTTTTCCTGCATTAATTGTGTATCTCTGTCTGCCGGCCAAACTATTGCCGCGCAGTGTCCAGCGTACATATTCTTCAAAGTGACCGATATAATTGCGCATGCTTCCAATATCAGAAAAACTTCCCTGTGTCTCTCTGCCGCCGCCGAAAAGCCAGGTATTGTCCATACTGGTATCGAACATGCCTGAAATGCTGCCGCCAATATCCGTCAAACCTATATTTTCCGGATTAGACATTTCTTCCTTAAGCGTGTCTATCGAGTTATAAATATCTGCGGCATAAGTTTCGACCGTTCCGTCCAAAATGCCGTTAACCTTTTGATAAAGATCTGTCTCTCTAAATACTATCTTCATTTCATCGCTTAACTGCGAATTATTTACATAATTAGTATTCCAGGCATCCTGAAGCTCTGCTTTGGCAATTTCTGTTCCATAGGATTTATGGCAAGCCATCAGGCTCTCCTGCGAAACTGCGCCGTCTGAAATTACAACCGATTTGATTTCGCCTCCAAACCTGCCGTAATTTGCATGGCGTCCGCCGCTCCATTCATAGCAGTCTCCAATTGTAAGCATGTCAATCTTGCTGCGCCAGTCCTCATATGTTTGGTCTGCTCCAAAAAATGATGCTATGTATTTTTTTGTATTTCTGCCATCTCCATTTGCAGTCTTTATTTCCGCACCGTCATACAGAACATTGAGTTCTGTCGGAGAGAAAGAAAATGTCAGCGTATGAAGCTTATCGCTTCCGGACGGTACCGCCTGCCCTATATCCCAGCCAGTCGAACCATAGTATGAGCCTGTATTGCAATAGAGCTGTCTGTTGCCGCCGCTTCTGAAAATAAATGATATTGTCGACGCAGTTTTTGCCGGTGCAGTGTTTACTGCCTCTTTATAATTATTCCGGCTGTCTCCAATCTCCAGTAAATAAAACATATCCTGTGAGCCTGCATTATAAGACTTTGATGCATCAAAACGGAATGTCATGGATATTACGACAGAATCTTCCACCTGTCTTAATTTTCCAGTTGCATCACCGTCAGCCTTATAAATTGTATCCGCCGAATCCGGATTCGCTTTCGGATTAAACTCACGCCCTCTTAAATCAAGCTCAATCTTTAAGTTTTCCTCAATTGTAACCGGAAACGTAACGTTTTGACTGTTACCGCTTCCATCCTCTACCGTAACCGTTACATCTTCCACTACCGGTTCCTTACCAATCGAAACGCCGTCCTTACATGAAATCTCCAAAATTCCCTCTGAATTTACGGTAAGGTTCAGTTTCTCATTTGTACTGCCAGCCGGAACAGAGATAGTCAGAATGCTTTCATCTGTGCTGTCTACAAGATCGTCTGCCGCCATTTTAAGAGTTCTGCCTTTTATCAGAGTTCGGGACAGATCTTTTTTTACCGTCAGGCTATAGGCTGCTTCAGAACCGTTTGCCTCCCCAGCTAAATTTTCCGCATGCACGCCTGCCGCCGGAAGTTCCACACAGCCGACAGTCAATACAGCGGAAAGCAGCCATGCGGCAATACGTCTGCCTTTTTTTCGTTGCATTTAAACTCCTCCTTTTATTATTATTTTCTTATTTTCTTACAAGTATATCTTTCCTGCCCTCCTTCTCCCAAAAATATTCTCAAAAACATACATTTTCGCCAACACTTCATTCTTTATGCGCTGTTTTAAAACGTGTATCTTTTCTATAATTCTAGTTTACTTCCCATTTCCCCCTTATGTCAAGAAAAATGCAAACAAAAAGCAGACCTTTCATTGGTAAGGCCTGCTTTCCGCATTCACATCCTGTGCTTTTATTTTTATTACTCTGCATCCCGTATCTTAATAGAAGTAATAACCGGCTGTTCATCGGAAGGAATCGTACCGTTGCCGTCAGTCGGTTCTGCCTCTGTACAGACTGCATCCACTACATCCATACCCTCTGTCACATAACCAAAAGCCGCATATTGTCCGTCAAGAAATGTACTATCCTGATGAACAATAAAAAATTGTGAACTTGCACTGTCATTGTCATTTGACCGTGCCATAGAAATTGCGCCTCTTGTATGGGACAACGGATTATCAAACCCGTTCTCGGCAAATTCTCCTGGGATTGTTTCATCCGATCCTCCCGAGCCGTCTCCGTTCGGATCTCCGCCCTGCATCATAAATCCCTCCATGATGCGATGAAATGTCAGTCCGTCATAAAAACCGCTTTCCGCCAGAGAAACAAAATTTTCAACCGTCTGCGGCGCTGCATCTTTGTCCAGCGCAACTGTAATCGTTCCATAATCCTGTATTGAAATCTCCGCATAACAGGATGCCTTTCTGTCCTCTGCCACACTGCTGTCCGCCGTTTCTGTCTGCTCTCCAATACTTCCGTCCTTTTTTCCGCCGGTTGCCGCCGCCCATATACAAAGCGCGATAACTGCTGCTGCCGCAATTACAATCCCGCCGTAAACCATATATTTCCTGCTCTTCGCTTTCACAAGCGGTGCAATACATGCATCAATACTTTCCAGTATCTGTTTTTCCTGCTCCTTTGGCAGCCTGGCTTCCTGCATTTCACTTAAAACCGTTTCATCGAGAAATTCAGATGTCCCGCGGGAATAATCACCTGACTTTTGAGAAATATTTCCTATAATACGCTCTATATTCTGTTGTTCCACATCCAAAGCCTGTCCGACGGTCTTGCTGTTTAAACCCGTAAAAGCCGCTATTTCTTTTGGCTGAAAACCTGCAATCTGATGCAGTACAAAGACAAAACGGCCCGCCAGCGGAAACGGCGCCAGAATAATTTCCAGCACATTACCGTCAGTAACTGCAGCCGATTGATTTGCGGTAACCGCAAAATTTTTATTCAAAGGAAGCGGCAGCGCTTTCTGTCCTTTTTTCAAAACCTTTTTCCGGCAGTATACGGCTGCATTTCCCAGCAGCTTCTGCCGGAATTCCTCTTCTGTAGAAATACTGCCGTCCAGCAGCAGATTCCACGTACTTTTAAACGCTGCTGCTGCCGCGTAATTTGCAGCCTCTTCATCCATCAGCAGGCCAAAACATACCAGTTTTGTTTCTTTGCGGTTTTTTTCGTATAGTTTAATAAATGCCTCACGTTTTCCTTTTCCTGCAAGTTCTGTTAATTCCTGCATATCATCCTCCCGTCTGCTTTTTCCTAAAGAAAAGCCGTAAAATAATTTATTATTATAGAGGAATCTCTTGAAATAATCTTTAAATATTTGTGAAATTTTTTCAAACATTTTTTTTAACCATCATTTTATGCACATTCTTTTTTATTTCCAATATATTATGTAAAAGACGCTACACCAGGAGAATAATATATGAACCCAATTATAATGGCCCTGCCCTATCCTGAAATTAAGGTAAAAGAAAAAAATCCTGCCTATGCAAATTTACTGAGTATTGATTACTGCGGCGCTGTTTCCGAAATGTCTGCCATTACACAGTATATCAATAATGAGGCCTGGTTATCCTGTGAAAAATCCCCGATAGCACAAACGATTCTCGGCCTTGCAATCGCAGAAATGATGCACTTAAGAAAACTCGGTGAATTAATTATCCTGTTAGGAGGAACGCTCGATTTTACAGTCAGACAGCAAAACGGAAAAAGAGCAGCCTGGACGCCTGCATACCTGACAATTCCAGAACATGCAAAAAAAATGATTGCTGCAGATATAGAAGCAGAAAAAGCAGCCATCCGGCAGTACCATGCACATATCAAAATAATAAACGACCCGGATGTGAATGCCGTACTGGCAAGGATTATCCAGGACGAAGAATATCATATTCTGATTCTTAAGAGCCTGATGAAAGAAGTATAATCCGGCTCCACAGCAGCGCCGCGCCACTTAGCCGGTGCAGACCAAAAGACGCCGGATGCAGTACCGTTCTTTGCATCCGGCACACAGTATTATACTGCCTGCTGATTTAGAACCGGAAAATAAATTCTCATTTCAAACCCCTCCTGCCATCTGGAATCTGCCTCCAGGGAAAGGTTCATATCTTCTGCAATTCCGCGGGCGAGATACAGCCCCATACCGGTAGCTTTTTTTCTGTTTTCACCGGAATCTCCTGTAAATCCTTTTTCAAAAATATAAGGCAGATCACATGCTTTTACGCCAATACCGTTATCCCGGATCTCAAGTATGAAAAAACCGTCTTTCTGCCCGAACCGAAATGAAAGCTCCGGTTTGCTTTTACAATATTTCACGGAATTGCTGACAATCTGTCCCAGTAAAAAACGTATTCCTCTCCTGTCGGTACAGACCGTCTCCTCCGACAGGTTTATGCTAAGCCGAAACTCTTTTTCATCTAACAGCGGCTTATAATCTTCCAATACTTCTTCAACGCATTTTAAAATTTCAATCTGCTCAAACCGGTAATCCTTTTTTATTCCTTTCAGCCGCGCATAAAACAGCATCTGATCTACCGATTCCTGCATCCGGTTTAAAATATAATCCAGCTTAAAATTGACTGTATCCAGCAGCTCGTCTCTGTGATTGTCTGACAGAAAAGCCAGAAGGGAAAGCGGCGTTTTTATTTCATGTGCCCAGGATTCCACGTATTCTTCATACTCCTGCATCTGCGCAGCCAGTTTTGCATATGCGTTTTTTTCATTTCGCAGCTTTTTACCCAGCGCATGCATACATCTGCCCTGACGAAGCGGTAACAATTGCACCAGCTCTGCTTCCTGATATTCCTGCGGATTTTCCAGAAAATCCCAAAAGGCCTGTTCTTTTTTCCTTTCGGAACGAACCAGAACGGCACATACGCAAAAAAACAATAATCCCGTAAAAAGCAGAATAACAAAAACCACAGATATAAACATTTCGGCATCCGTCAGCCACAAAAGCAATGCCGCAAATGCATCCACAACAAACAAAAGCAAAAGCCATGGTATATACTGTCCCGATAACAAAAACCGATACTTCATCCTATACCTCCCCGCTTTTTTTATCCAGACGATACCCGATTCCCCGAACCGAAACAATCTGCCAGTCCATGCCAAGCTTTGCCATCGTCTTTTTCAGACGTGTCAGATTCACCTGCAAAGCATTTTCATCAATAAACTCCGTCGTTCCCCAAAGCGCCGTAAAAAGATCTTCTTTTGAAACAACTGCGTCCGGCTCCGTCAAAAATACTTCCAGAATTTTCCCCTGATTTTGCGGAAGCACTACAGATCTGTTATGAATGTACAGCGTATACGTCTGGCGGTCCAGCAAAAATCCGCCTCCCTCCAGTAAATTGGAACGTCCTTCAAAACGTTTGAGCACATTTAAAATCCGCGCCAGCAGCCGCTCTTTTTTGCAGGGCTTTGTCAGATATTCATCCGCCCCCAAATCCAGTGCCGCCAGTTCATCACATAACTGGTCGCGGGAAGTCAGCACAAACACGGGAATCGCACTTTTTCTTTTTACTTCCTGACAGATGAAAAATCCGCTGCTGTTCGGCAGGTTTAAGTCCAAAAGAACAAGATCGGGAGAAATCTTAAGCAGCTGCTCTGCCACGCCCGTAAATTCCGTAATTTCGGAAACCAGATAACCCGCCTTTTCCAAAATTCCCTGCAGTTCCTCCCGCATCATTTCTTCATCTTCCACAACAACAATATGCTTCACAAAACGCCTCCTGATTTTACAATTGCTCCTTACTCTCTGCGCTCCGGCTCCATAAGTGTGAAAAGATACCGGCATCCCGCTTTTTTTACAACAGAAATATAAATCCATTCTACCACACAAAGCACAAAAATCATA